>WTCC01000286.1 GCA_013138755.1 Gammaproteobacteria bacterium | reverse complement strand
CTTTTTGGTAAATTAAGGTGCGCCACAAAACGAACATCAGGCTTGTCTATGCCCATACCAAAAGCGATGGTTGCTACGATGATGACGGCTTCTTCGTTAAGGAAGCGGTGCTGATTTGTTTCTCTTGTCGATGCAGGTAGACCAGCATGATACGGTAAAGCAGTAAAACCTTTTTCAGACAACCAGCTTGCAATGGTTTCAACTTTTTTACGTGACAGGCAGTAAACTATTCCTGCATCATTTTCATGTTCATTTTGTATAAAGCGTAAAAGAGCTGTACGGCTATTACTCTGTGACTCAGAGATACGGTAGCAGATATTGGGACGGTCGAAACTCGAGATAAACTCACGGGCGTCATTAAGCTGCAGTCGATGTTTGATTTCGGCACGGGTGTTTTTGTCTGCAGTTGCTGTTAAAGCTATCCGTGGTACATCAGGGAATCTTTCATGTAGTAATGAAAGCTTGATGTAGTCAGGGCGAAAGTCATGCCCCCATTGGGAAACACAATGTGCTTCGTCGATTGCAAAAAGTGAAATTTTCGAGCGATGTAATAAATTAAGACAACTATTAGTATTAAGCCGTTCAGGTGCAATATATAACATATCCAGCCTGCCGTTTATTAAATCGTCTTCAGTTTTACGACTGGTCTGTTCATCGAGTGTCGAGTTAAGATAAGCCGCATTGATGCCAAGTTGTTGCAAGGCAGTTACCTGATTCTGCATCAAGGCGATCAAAGGGGAAATGATAATACCAGTGCCGTCGCGAACTAGTGAAGGTATCTGGTAGCACAGTGATTTACCGCCACCAGTGGGCATTAATACCACCGCGTCACCAGCATTGATTAATGTCTGGATGATTTCATTTTGTTGTAGACGAAATTCAGAGTATCCGAAGGTATTTTGTAGGTATTGTAGAGCAGCATCTTCCATGGCGTTACTCCGAGATAGTCATGTGATTTGGGTTTATTATTTTGATAAATTTTACTCTTTTTTTAGCATTTACTGGGTTCTTTTTATTTGGCCTTGCGGTATTCGCACCGCGGGCGAGGCATTTTTTTGCTACAGCCCAAAAAAGTACCCAAAAAAGGCCGCCACTACAGCTTTGCCCCGTAAAAGACACGGGGTTCCCATTGAGTCAGCACCGTTATCATGCTGCGAAAGAACTCGCAAAATGCGCTCAGACAGCTTTCGCAGAAAACCCATGACAACCGTACTGACTCAATGGCTTTGCTTAAGGTGGGTTAACATCAAAAGAATAAACAACATTATTACGACTAAACTATTTACGCATTGCTTCTGGCACTTGTTTATTTTTGCTGGTTTTTAAAGTCCATCTTTGATTGCTGGATGATGCGGTGTTGGTAGAGGAAATTCGCCAAGGACGGCGAATTTAGCTCTGTGCGCCCGGATGGCGCATCAGAGCGACTCGTTGGCAACACCGTAGCATTCAGGCACCCCGAGTGCTTTTCTCGGGGCAAGCAAAGCAGGATGGCATTCTTTTGGTTACTTTTCTGTTGCTACTGACAGAAAAGTAACTCGCCCGCGGTGCGAATACCGCAATGCCTAATGAAAATGGCAGTGGTAAATGTTAAGAAAAGAAAAAAAGGAATGAGTCCTCACGCATTGCGTGGGGACCAACACAATTCAAATATAAATTAACTACAACCTTTTGGACGTGGCAAACCGGCGATTTTGTTCGCACACTTAATCAGACCAGTAGGAAATAAAGAATAAATATACTTCTGATCGCTGCGATCTTTACCGAATTTTTTCTTCATTATTTTTGAAAATGAACGGGGTTCGCAGACACTGCCGTTATCATGAAAATATTCGCGCGCTTCTTTAATGATGTCCCAATGCTCTTCGGTGAGTCCGTCAGTGATCTTTTCATTTACTGCGATTATGGCAGCGAGTTCTTCACTCCATTCATCGAGATTTTCTAACCAGCCGGCCTCGCTGAGTTGAACAATTTGACCGTTTACTTCTGCTTGCATTTCAATAACCCTATAATAACCTAGTAAAACAATCAGGTATTTTATCTAATAACTAGCAAGATATAAAGGACACACACACTAGGGATATTAGCGACTATAAGTTATTGAAATTGTTGTATATTATTTTATCTTGCCAGTTGCAGGTTAATCTCTTCGCGTTTTTCCTTGCCAGAGAGTAGCTCTATTAGCGTTAGGGCGAAATCCATAGCGGTACCGGCACTACGTGAGGTAACGATATTGCCATCAATCTCTACGGCGTTATCTGTAATGGTAATGCTATTGTCGTGTAGTGCCGCTAGCACACCGGGAAAGCTGGTCGCTTTTTTGTCGGATAAGGCCCCTGCTTCTGCCAGAGCTTTTGGAGCTGCGCATATGGCTGCCATGTATCTGTTGGCTGAAACTTGTTTTTTAATCAAAGATTGTACATATTTGTTATCTCGCAGGTGGTCTGCGCCAGGTAGGCCACCTGGTAAAACGATGAGGTCAAAAGTTGTGTCGAGTATTTTTTCGATGCTGGTATCAGGGATGATGGTCGTGCCACGTGATGCTTTGACTGGCTGATCATCCAGGCCGCAAGTTGTTACTTTAATGCCAGCACGAACCAGCAGATCCGTTATTGTTATCGCTTCGAGTTCTTCACAGCCTTGAGCAAGAGGGACCAGTACATGCGACATGATGATTCTCCCGATGGTTGGTGAGTCGAGTAGCCGTGCCAATCAATTCGGACACGGGTAACAATGTTATACCATGTTGATTTAGTTCGCCTAAATTTTCCTGAAGAAATTTTATTGTTGATGGATATGGGTGTGCGATGGCTAGTGCATAACCACGTCGATTTATCTTTTTAATAAAAAGATTGAACTGCTGACGTATGGTCGTTTTTTTGTCATCAGGGTCGAGAAAAAAATCACGTGATAAATGGGGTAAATCGTATTCGACAGCAATCTTAGCGGCGATAGATTTGCTTGTTGTTCTACTGTCGATAAAATACAGATTGCCTCTTTTTGAGAGCTCGTCCATCAGCCAGTTCATGTGTCCCGGGTGTCGGGTGAGTAAGCTGCCCATGTGGTTGTTTACACCGCGGACATAAGGTACAGAGTTTAAGCTCACCAATAGCTGTTTTCTAAATTCGTTTTTAGTCATATGCAGATCCAGCGTACCTGGTGACTGTTTATGGTGTACTACAGATTGCATGGGCAGGTGGAGCATGACCTCTTTATTATTTTTTGCGGCTAGTCGAGCCAGATTCTTAGCGTATGTCGTTTGTGGAAGAATGGCGATGGTTAACGCCGCAGGCAGATTGATGACATCTTGCCCGTATTGAAAGTTATTACCGACATCGTCGATGATGATACTGGCAAATTTTTCTGCGTTGGCAGGTAGCGATAAGATTATGGAAGCGCTAAAGACTATAATCGATAACAGTGGAAGTCTGAACATATATAGCAAATAACTATGTGATAGCTAACATCCTTGTTTGTATCACGGTGGGTTCGAGGATTACAGCTGGACTACGATTTGCTTAATATGCTTAAGCCTTTTAATAGTAAAAGGGCTTCGTAGAGCTGGAAGTCTTCAGATGCTTTGAGTTTTTTCTCTGGTGTTTTTTCATCCGAGTCCTTGCCTTCTTCTTCCGCTTTTTTAAGGGCTTCCTGAGATTTTGTCGGATTACTTATGCTGCCGGTTAGATCAGATTCTTTAATGCGTAAAGACGAGTCTTCCTTTGAATCTTTGATCTCATAGCGTTCTAGTATGATGTCTGGCGTTATTCCCTCGCCTTGTATAGAACGACCACTTGGTGTGAAGTAACGTGCCGTCGTTATTTTTACAGCGCCGCCACTACGTAGTTCCTGAATCGTTTGTACCGAACCTTTGCCGAAGGATTTGCTGCCCATGATGACGGCACGGTTGTGATCCTGTAATGCCCCAGCAACAATTTCTGAAGCGGAAGCTGAGCCGCCATTGATGAGTACAACGACGGGTAGGCCATTCATGATGTCACCCGGTTTTGCATTAAATTCGAATTCTGAATTTTCGATTCGGCCTTTAGTGAAGACCAGTTTACCGTCGTCGATAAAAGCATCTGATACATCAGCCGCCGCGCTTAATACACCGCCAGGGTTGTTGCGGAGGTCAAGAACCAGACCTTTCAGTTCAGTCTCATTTTCTTTTTTCAGTTTACTTATCTCACTTACTAAGTCGCGTGCAGTCTTAGATTGAAAGTTAGTAATGCGGACATAGCCATAATCAGGTTCAAGAATACGGCTTTTAACACTCTGCACTGAGATAATGTCACGTGTAACAGTAAATGGTAACGGTTTATCAGCACCCTCACGTATAACGGTTAACTTGATATCTGTGCCTGGTTCGCCGCGCATGATTTTTACAGCATCGTTCAATGTCATACCCTTAACTGATTTGTCATCTAGCCGAATAATCAGGTCACCTGATTTAAGGCCAGCATGAAAAGCGGGTGTATCATCGATAGGTGAAATGACTTTTACAAAGCCGTCTTCCATACCAACCTGGATGCCAAGGCCACCGAATTTTCCAGTCGTACCAATTTTTAATTCTTTGTATTCGTCTGGGCTGAGGTAGGTTGAGTGTGGGTCGAGCCCTGACAACATACCGCGGATAGCATGTTCTAACAGCGTTTTATCATCAATGTCTTCAACGTAGTCACTTTTTATACGAGCAAATATATCTGAAAAGTTACGCAACTCATTGAGTGGCAGGCCTACAGATTCTTCAGTTTTTTTCTCCGCCATCACGCTGCTGGTCAGGGACACGGAAACCCCGACAAAAATACCAAAGACCAAAATCAGAACGGTCTTATATTGATTACTCATAAATAACTCCAAAATGCTAAATGTATGACAGAAAGGTTTTTAACTGTATGTTTGAGGGGGTTGTACTGATACGAGCCGGCAAGCAATGTAATCAAAAACAATTCATCTATCGGTTCAATAATAGTGCTTAGAGAGCGTTAAAGCCAGCATGTTCAATTATTCTTTCATTAAATAGATGAGCTATCTGGAGGCATGTCTCACAGCATTAGAGCACCATTTTGTTGGATTGATGGGTTTTC
>WTCC01000290.1 GCA_013138755.1 Gammaproteobacteria bacterium | reverse complement strand
ATAGCGTGTTGCATGCAGGTAGTCGATTTCCAACATACAGTTCAGTTTGGGTATCAACTGACCGGCGAAGACCAGCCCTCCTTGCATGACACATAAGACCACTGGATTTTCACCCGCTAGTCGCCGATTAAGCTTTTCAGCAAGCCCATCGAGTGCAGCAATAATCGCTTTATTATCGAAGATCAGCTTGCTGTTATCAGGTAGCTCAGTATCCATCAGTCTGCCAATAATCTTAACTAATAGGTAAAGGTGACCGTGTTATCATCCATCGCTTCGTCGATGACATAAGCGGCGCCAACTTTCTCTTCGACTTCAGGGATCAGATCTTCTCCCGCCATTTTCAACGATGTATTACAAGCTTTAAAACTGACACCAGCACCATGTGCTTCCTGGATGATGTCATACAGAGTGCTGTGGGTATCAAGGTTCATCTCGACCTTCTCTGCAACCCCGGCAATCGCAAGCTTGCCTGAGACACCGGTTAATACTACTTCTACCTCGTGCGATAGCGCTGCAGCAATCGTCGCTTGAAACAGAGGCGCGTAACACCCCTCTGGCTTCAGAGGGTCAGAATTAGACATGATGATCAGTAATTTTTTTCCAGACTGTGTTTTATTATTCATAGTTTTATTTATAGCTTGTTTAATGTTATATATCCATCTCTAGTTCAGGCGAATCTGTCAACGCTGTAATCTGCGCTGACACCTGCTGCCAATGTTCACTCTTCTTTAGCTGATTCCAGTTTATAACGTGCTCACCATGCATACGAACTAATCGCAACTGAGACGTTGGTTCAGAGTAACCCTTGATATAGCTTGCCGCCTCGATTGCACCATCCAGATGATTACAGACCAGTGCCATATCACAACCGGCACTAAGCGCAGCCTCAGCTCGTTCACCAAAACCACCGACCACACAAGCCGCCTCCATGCTTAGATCATCACTAAAGATAACACCCTGAAAACCAAGGCGCTGACGAAGAATATCATTAATCCAAAATGAGGAATAACCAGCAGGCTTTTCATCAACATTTTGGTAAATAACATGGGCAGGCATTATTGCTGCAAGCTTGTTGTCTATCATGTACTGAAAAGGAATGATGTCGCTATGCATTAATTCTTCTAAATCACGTGTATCCACAGGCATGGCAACATGCGAGTCTTCAACCACACCACCATGGCCAGGAAAATGCTTGCCTACTGCCTGCATACCAGCCTTATTCATCCCATGCATAAATGCATAAGCGAGCGTTGCCACCGTTGCAGGTTTACTGTGAAATGCACGATCACCAATAACGCCACTCAGCCCATGCGCCAGGTCCAGTACCGGGGCAAAACTAAAATCGATTCCGCAGGCTCGCAGTTCGACAGCCATTAACCAGCCAGCGTTTTCTGCAAGCTGACGCCCCTTATCCAGATCATCTTTCGCAACTCTGGCATAGATTGCCGCCGCAGGTATACGACTAAAACCTTCATGGAAACGTTGCACACGTCCACCTTCGTGATCCACCGAAATGAGTAATCTAGGTGACCTTAGCTCATGCACCTCAGTAACCAATGAAGTGATCTGCTCAACAGACTCAAAATTTCGACTAAATAAGATAATGCCACCGACTTCTGGTTGCATCAGTAATTTTTTTTCAGCTTCGCTAATGGATGTCCCTTCAAGATCAACCATCAATGGACCAAGTGTCATAAATAATACCTGCTATCTGTTAGAGAGGTCACGACCACTTACACGCTGATTCCAACGAAATTCATAATCTGCTCCAGATAGCGCTCTAAATCTGTAAATGCATGATCACCACCTTGTTCGATAATACAATGGCTGTGCTTATATTTCAGTTCTGCCTCTCTATAATCCAGAGTTTCATCGCCAGTTTGCAGAAGAACAAGATAACGTTCCGCCCGTGTAATATCACCGACATCAAGCTCTTTTAATTGCTGAATGTGCGTTTCATCGAACTCCCAGCAACCATCTTCAAAATAAAACTTATTCTCTCCGAGGTAAGCTTTCAAGGTTTCATACGGTTTTACCGATGGATTGATCAAGACAGCAGAACCCGTGTATTTTTCGGCCAGGTAAGTAGCGTAATAACCACCCAGCGAACTGCCAACAAAGTTTAAATCATATGTGCTTAATGTTTCTTCAACCAACTGCTCTAGAAATTGCTTTGCTGTTGCAGGCTCCGGTGGTATCTGCGGACATATTAGCAAATCAAGGCGGTCCTTTTCTTTTAGATAGTCAATCATTAGTTGCGCCTTATAGGATTTCGGCGAACTATTAAAACCATGTAGATACAGTATTTTTTGATCTTTCATTTTAATTAATATACAGCATTAAAAAAGCCTTGCAAAACATTGTTTTACAAGGCTTTTATCTGGCTAAATTAAGACCTTAACTAGCAGCCATATCCTTCAGCGCTTTCAATGGCAAAACTTTAACCACTTTGCGTGCTGGTTTAGCCGAAACATCCATGAACTCACCAGGACGGAATGGATTAGGTACATTCTTTCTAGCTTTAGTCGCTGGTTTTTTATTTACTTTTATCTTAAGTAAACCAGGCACTTTAAACTCACCAGCACCACGTGCTTTTATATGCCCAGCAATGACATCACCTAATGAGTCAAATACTTTGCCAACATCTTTACGTGCCAAACCTGTTTCTTCAGAGATGTGGGCGTACAGTTGAGTTTTTGTATAAGCGCTGCTTATTGCTTTGATCTTTTTTTCTGGTGCTGCTTTTTTAACAGCTCTTTTTGCAGCTTTCTTTTTTGCAGTTTTCTTTTTAGTAGCTTTCTTTTTTGCTGGTACCATTATGAAGTGCCCTTTGATGATTAAATTTGATGATTAAATTATTATTAAATATCTTTTACTTAATAAAGAATATTTCTTACGCAAACATCTAAAACATATCCCTTACATAAATTCATTTTCGTCCGTAGTATGAAAATTTTTATACAAACACCAGAAGTATAAAAACTGTGGTGCTGTTTTATATCTTATAACAAAAAAAGTAAATAGTTTTTTACAAAAAAAATGCATTTATTACTATATTTATAGTAATAAATGCATTTTAACCAATTAAATGATGTTTCTGTAAACCATAGCAACAGTATGCACAGCTATTCCTTCTTCTCTACCGACAAAACCTAAATTCTCTGTTGTCGTTGCTTTCACATTAATTTGTGCCACATCAATCTTTAATAAATCAGCCAAAGAGTTTCGCATAGCCTGAATATGTGGTGCCATTTTAGGCGCCTGTGCAATAATACTAATATCAATATTAACAATAGCGTACTGGTCTTGTTTCAATAGTTGATTAACTTCTACTAACAAAAGTCCACTATCTATGTTTTTAAACTTTTTATCTGTATCAGGAAAATGCTGACCTATATCACCTGCTGCAATACTTCCTAGTAACGCATCACACAAAGAATGAATTAATACATCACCATCAGAATGCGCGATAAACCCATGATGATATGGTATTTTTATGCCACCCAGGATTATGGAATCACCATCACCAAAACGGTGCACATCATAACCATGCCCTATTCGATAAGCTGGAAGCGGTATAGATTCATTACTCATAATCGTTACTCGGTCGGCTTATTAGCCATTGATTGCGCCTCAAGATACAGACTAGCCAAACGCAAATCATCCTGTCGGGTAATTTTAATGTTGTCTTCTTGCCCCTGCACCAGCCTGGGTGAATATCCAGCTAATTCCATGGCAGAAGATTCATCTGTTATCGTCAACCCATGCGTCAATGCATGCTCTAATGCAGTTCTTAAGCCTAACGCAGAAAAATATTGCGGCGTTAATGCGTGCCACAGATTTTCACGATCAATCGTCTGCTCCACCGTTTCATCTTCACCCTGACGCTTCATCGTATCGCGCACAGGCAATGCCAGTAACCCACCGCTATCACTAACGACTTCCGCTGCTAGTTTGTTTATATCGGACTGCGTTAGACAGGGACGGACTGCATCGTGAACCATAACCCAATCAGTTTCATCAAAATGATCAGACTCCACTAACGCATTTAAAGCATTTAAAACCGAATCGGCACGCTCTTTGCCACCCTCTGCACGTATCACCGGTTTTTTTGATGTTAGCTGTATATCAGACCAGTGAGCATCATCTTTCTGTAATGCAATGATAAGACCGGATATATGTTTATTTAACAGCAAGGCATTGATGGTGTGTTCGAGTACAGCTCGTCCATTTAGAGATAAATATTGTTTCGGTATGGCTGATTGCATACGCTTACCAATACCTGCAGCGGGAACAATAGCCCATATGGCGTGATTTAATACTTTATCTGACATTGTTATGCGGCTATTACTCAGGTTCAAAATGATGCGTCAAGTACTGGAACAGGTCTTTGAATAACGCGACCTGTCATTCATTGTGAGAATCTTTATTTTTAGGTTCAATGACCTGATAGTAAACCTCACCCTCTTTAAGCATACCCATCTCGCTACGAGCTCGCTCTTCAATTGCGTCAAAACCCTTTTTAAGATCTTTCACTTCAGCATCTAGTGAAGCATTGCGTTCTTTCAGCGACTTTACTTCACTCTGAAATTCTTCGATTTCCTGTTCTAACTGTAAGATCTCCGGTATACCTCCATCCTGTAGCCAGATTTTATACTGTAACCAAAACACCAATGTCAGTAGAACGAATGCAATTATCTTCACTCTTGTTCAACTCTGGCTGCGTAGAACTGCCGAATGCTCTAACTAAGGTGTTTAAAGGCTGACTTGCCAGCATAAACCGCAGCACTGCCAAGAGCTTCTTCTATACGCAACAACTGATTATATTTTGCTATACGGTCTGAACGTGACAACGAACCTGTTTTAATCTGCCCTGCACACGTTGCCACACAAAGGTCTGCAATCGTACTATCTTCCGTCTCACCGGAACGATGTGAGATAACCGAGGTATAACCTGCATCATGCGCCATACTAATAGCATTCAAAGTCTCAGTTAACGTACCGATTTGATTAAACTTAATCAAAATCGAATTAGCAATATTTTTATCGATACCTTCTTTTAAGATTGACGTATTGGTTACGAACAAGTCATCACCGACAAGTTGTACCTTGTCACCAAGTTGCTGTGTCATGTAAGCCCAACCTTCCCAGTCACCTTCATCCAAACCGTCTTCGATAGAAATGATTGGGTACTTGCTCACCCAATCAGCCAGGTAATCTGTAAATTCATTTGAAGTAAATTTTTTGCCTTCAGAAGCCAGATTGTAAACACCATCTTTATAAAACTCAGAACTTGCTGCGTCTAAGCCGAGGTAGATGTCTTTACCAGCAACAAATCCAGCTTTTTCAATCGCTTCGAGTATAACTTCGATAGCCTCTTCATTAGAAGACAGGTCAGGAGCAAAACCACCTTCATCGCCAACCGAGGTGTTCATCCCTTTAGCCGACAACACTGTACGTAAAGTATGAAAAACCTCTGCCCCATAACGCAGTGCTTCTTTAAAACTGGGCGCACCGACAGGCAGGATCATAAATTCTTGCAGATCAACACTGTTATCAGCATGCTCACCACCGTTAATGATATTCATCATCGGTACCGGCATGATGTACTTGCCATCACCAAGATTCTCATACAGAGATTTATTATTTTCATCTGCTGCAGCATGAGCGGCTGCTAACGATACTGCCAACAATGCATTAGCACCTAAACGTTCTTTGGTTTCGGTACCATCGAGTTCGATCATTTTATTATCAAGTGCAACTTGATCTTGTCCTTCCATACCTACCAGAGCGTCACTGATCTCTGTATTAACATTATTAACTGCTTTAGTGACACCTTTACCCATATAACGAGATTTATCGCCGTCGCGTAACTCCAGGGCTTCACGCACACCGGTAGAAGCGCCTGATGGCACAGCCGCACGACCGAAAGCACCACCTTCCAGTGTTACTTCTGCTTCTAAAGTTGGATTACCACGTGAATCAAGAATTTCACGCGCATGGATTTTTGTTATGTTGGACATTTTTGTTCCTTAACCTAAATAATTATATTTTTAATCGTTTGATACTGACGCGAACGTATTCGCATTCAGCTATAAATCTTGCTCATGCAAAATACCGCTTTTTATCGTGGCATCGATCTGCATCAATACCGACAACAGTGATTCCATCTTCTGCAGCGGCCATGCATTAGGGCCATCACTCAACGCATTAGCGGGATCTGGATGGGTTTCCATAAACAGGCCCGAAATGCCAGCTGCAACTGCCGCACGAGCTAACACTGGTATATGTTCACGCTGACCGCCTGATGACGTACCCTGCCCACCCGGCAACTGTACAGAATGAGTTCCATCGAACACTATGGGGCAATTACACTCTCGCATGATAGCTAACGAGCGCATGTCTGACACTAAATTGTTATACCCGAAAGAAACGCCTCGCTCACAGGCCATGATGTTTTCATTGCCTGTTGAACGTGCCTTATCGATCACATTCTTCATGTCGCCCGGTGCAAGAAATTGGCCTTTTTTGATGTTTACTGGCTTACCTGTTGCTGCAACATTTAAAATAAAATTCGTCTGACGACACAAGAACGCTGGCGTCTGCAATACATCGACTACACTGGCAACCTCATCTAATGGGGTATCTTCATGCACATCAGTTAGTACTGGCACACCGACTTCATCTTTCACTTTTTGTAAAATACGCAAACCTTCAGTGATACCTGGCCCACGGAAACTTGTACCTGATGAACGGTTAGCCTTATCAAACGAGGATTTGTAGATGAACGGAATCCCCAGTCTGGATGTGATCTCTTTTAACTGAGTCGACGTATCCATCGCCATCTGTTCACTTTCGATGACACAGGGGCCAGCAATCAAAAATAATGGCTTATCTAACCCTACTTCAAAATCGCATAATTTCATTTAATGTTTTTCCTTAAAGTAATTAAATAAGTCAGTAATAAGCAAATGTTAAACAAGAGCTTCTTCAACCGTTTCAGTTACAGCATAGTGGTGAGCTAACGCTGCTTTGATATAATCAGTGAACAATGGATGTCCTTTTCTTGGTGTCGAGGTAAATTCAGGGTGAAACTGACAGCCAAGGAACCATGGATGCGCCATCGGACCAGAGCTCGACAACTCCACCATTTCCATCAAGTTACCGTCACTTGATCTACCGCCGACGATAAGACCCGCTTCCGTCAATTGCTGCAAGTAATGGTTATTGAATTCGTAACGATGGCGATGGCGTTCCACGATAGAGTCGGCGCCATAAGCTGACCGCGCTAGAGTATTTTCCAGTAATTGACAGGTTTGGCCACCCAGACGCATGGTTCCGCCCAGATCAGAGTCGGCGTCACGTTTTTCGATACGACCATCTTCATCCTGCCACTCGGTAATCAGTGCAATAACAGGATGCGTGGTTGTCGCATTAAATTCGCTGCTGTGAGCATCAGTAAGACCCGCCACATTTCGTGCAAATTCGATCACCGCCAGCTGCATACCCAAACAGATACCAAGGTATGGAATTTTATTTTCACGCGCGTACTTTATCGCTGCTATCTTACCTTCTATACCACGGTCACCAAAGCCGCCTGGGACCAGTATGGCATCCAGTCCTTCTAGAGCCGTCATGTTTCCAGATTCCAATACAACAGAATCAATGTAGCGGATTTTCACTCGTGCATTATTGTGGATACCTGCGTGTGACAAGGATTCGTTAAGGGATTTGTATGATTCAGTCAGATCAACATATTTACCCACCATACCAACTATCACTTCATGTGCTGGATTAGCCATCACATCAACCACTTTCTGCCAGTCAGACAGATCCGTTGGTTTAACATCAAGGTGCATATGATCAACGATGATATCGTCTACACCTTGGTCATGCATCCATTGCGGCAGTTTGTAGATATTATCCAGATCCACCGCTGAGATAACTGCTTTGGGCTGCACATTGGTAAATAGAGCAATCTTGCGACGCTCTTCTTCCCCTAATAGCTGCTCTGAACGGCAGAGCAGTAGATCGGGCTGGATACCGATAGATCGTAATTCTTTCACCGAATGTTGCGTCGGTTTGGTTTTTACTTCGCCGGCAGTTTTAATATAAGGGACAAGGGTCAGGTGCATAAACATGACATGCTCTCGTCCCAGTTCCGCACCCATCTGGCGGATAGCCTCCATAAACGGTAACGACTCAATATCACCTACCGTGCCGCCTATTTCGACCATGACGATGTCAGCATCACCGGCACCCGCTTTGATGCGGTTCTTTATCTCATCCGTTATGTGCGGGATTACCTGAACGGTGCCACCAAGGTATTCGCCACGGCGCTCTCGACGAATAACACTCTCGTAAACTTTTCCCGTCGTAAAGTTACTGGATTTACCGGTACGTGTACTGACGAAACGCTCGTAGTGACCTAGATCCAGATCAGTTTCTGCACCATCCTCGGTAACAAATACTTCGCCATGCTGAAACGGGCTCATGGTGCCAGGATCCACATTGATATATGGATCAAGCTTCATCATCTGAATTTTAAGACCACGGCTTTCGAGTATTGCACCAACCGCAGCGGATGCAAGACCTTTACCTAATGAAGAAACAACACCACCGGTAACAAAAATATATCGCGTCATGAATAACAGGCCCTGGTCCGCTGTAAGTTTTAGATAACGTGTTGAGAATGAAGATTGACGTGACCCGAACCGGAATCATACTGCTTCATCTGCTCGGGTAGTAATTGTATCAAAATCAGCTGATTGCAACAACGAAAACATTGATTTTAATATAGAATCCTGCAAATAATTTAAAACACTGAAACTGAAGATTGCCACAAGCCAACATCTGAACTAACCAACACGCACATGTCACTAACCGAACGCTACAAATCAGCACTACAGCAGCCCGACAGAGTTCATGACGCCGCACAGGAACAGGCAATAATCAAACTGGAAGCGCTGACTACCGCATTGACGACTAACGATGAACCTCCTCTGCTCAGGTTTCTTAAAAATCTATCACCTTTTGCACAACACCAGAAAAAACCACCACAAGGTCTGTATCTGTGGGGAGATGTCGGACGCGGAAAAACCTGGTTGATGAACCTGTTCTATGAGGAACTGCCGATCAAGAAAAAGTCTCGCATCCATTTCCATCACTTCATGCTGAGCATCCATGAACAACTCGCAGAGCTCAATAGAGGCAAAGGCAAGAAACAAAAAAACCCTGTACGCACCATAGCCAAACAACTGGCTAGAGATAATCAGGTACTGTGTATCGATGAGTTCATCGTCACAAATATCACAGATGCTATGATACTAAGCGAATTACTCCGCACCTTGTTTAAACATCAGGTGTGTCTGGTCGCGACGTCTAACCGTATTCCTGATGACCTGTATCTCAATGGCCTGCAGCGCGAACGGTTTTTACCGTCCATAGAACTCATCAAACGGCATACCGAAGTATTCCAGCTTGATGACGGTACAGATCATCGCACTTCCTTATTAGAACAGAGCGATATTTATTATCATCCGATAGACGAAAGCACTGATAATGAAATATCACAAAGGATGCAGAAACTAGCAGTTACTCCCATCATCGAACGAAAAACACTGAGTATCCTTAACCGTGAAGTAATAACGATAAAGTGCTGCGAGGAAATCGTCTGGTTAGACTTTGAAATCATCTGCAGTGCGCCTAGAGCTGCGCAAGATTATATTGAACTGGCTCAGCGGTTCGGCACTGTCATCCTGAGCGGTATTCCTATAATGGATGAATACAGTGATGATAGAACGCGTCGATTTATTTACCTGATCGACGAATTATACGATAGGAACGTTAAACTGATCGCTAGTGCTTCTGCTGCGCCAGAAGAACTTTATCAAGGTCGCATGTTAGAATTTGCCTTTCATCGAACCAGCAGCCGACTCATCGAGATGCGATCACATCAATACCTAAGCCGAATTCATCGAGCATCATAATGAAATCAAACCAATCCGAACTCTCTCAAAAAGCCCTCAACAAAATTGAATCGTTATGCAAAGAAGGCTGCTCCCAGATCAATGCGTTATTAGACAAGGCTGACGATGGCAGTGAACTTGAAGAGTTGTCTGACTTTGATAAGGGTGAAATAAGCCAAATTATCGACGAACTCAGTGAAATCATGTCAGTTTATACTAACGACGACACATCGTTATAAAATACTGACAAACACCCTCGAAACCAACTCATGATGTAAGGGCTACTTTACAGTTTCATCAAATAATTCAGACATTAAAAACCCAGCCCAACCCCAACTCGTTGATAAACATCTAGTTACAACAATTGGCTTGCATATTGCATTTAAGTACAGTAAATGCGATAAAACGGTGATTGTCATGTTTAAGCGAGCTGCAAGATACACATTCTTTGTCATTATATATCTATCAGGAATTGTAATAGGCGGGGTCTACACGCCAGATGTTATTGCCTATGCACAGCAGCTTGACGTACAGAAAAACGTTAAAAAACAGGACACACAGCAGGAACCCACTCTTCTACAGAAGAGACGTCAGAATCGTCCTCGTATAAGTTAAACAGACATTTTTACAGACTACCGTCTTCTATTTCCACAGACGTCTCCTTTGCTACCATCTCTGGTGTCTCAAAACTGAGCGCACCTAGATCACCACTGCGGATTTCGTGAATAAGTATCTCAGATGCGCGCTGGATATCGATAATACCTCCAGCCCTCAAACATCCTCGTCGACGACCGATTTCCTCCAATAGTTGAAAACCCGTAGCCGGACACTGTGCCAGATTATAACGTTCAACAACTAATTGATCATAGGCATCGATTAAATAATCAGCAGCAAAAATTGCAATATCTTCAAAATCTATCGCAGTATTTTTGATTGCGCCAGTAATCGCTAAACGATAACTGCTGTTCTCATTTTCAATTTTAGGCCACAGAATGCCGGGGGTATCAGAGAGCGCGATACCATCCTCTAAGATAATCCTTTGCTGTGATGAAGAAACCATTTTAGTCACAGCAGGCTCATCGCCAACTTTCGCCAGGGTTTTACCAGCAAGTGTATTGATCAAAGTCGATTTGCCGACATTGGGTATCCCCATGATCATCACCCGTCTGTATTTAGCGGCACTGTCACGATTGGGTAACAGCTTACGGCACAACTGCGGTAAGTTTTTTGTTCTAGATTTATCCAGAACCGATAGCGCTTGTGCTTTAACACCCTGCTCTTTTTCAAGGTGCTCTAGCCACAGCTTAGTCGTAGCTGGATCAGCCAGGTCACATTTATTTAGAATTTTGATACAGGGACGATGCTGACGTAATTCAGCAACCATTGGGTTTTCACTGCTAAAGGGAATTCGAGCATCCATAACCTCGATGACCAAATCGACATCAGACATAGTCTCTTTGATTATGCGACGGGCTTTGTTCATATGCCCCGGGTACCACTGAACAGCCATAACGATTACATAGTGTGAATTAAAAACGACAGTTTATAGCATTTCATCTTTATGAGGTGCTAAACAACTATCTGAAAATAAAACTTGTACATAAGAAAAATTCCGTTAGGTACAATCACCATCACACCGGATTGCATGCTCTATCGCCACCGCACTCATATTAAACAGATTACGCACCGTAGCGGCCTGCGCAACAACATGCGCTGACTTCGACATACCCATCAGTATCGGACCAACTGTCACGCCACCGCCAAGCATCTTCAATAAACTCACGGAAATATTAGCAGCATCCGCATTGGGCATGATAAGTAAATTAGCCACACCTTTTAGTTTAGAGTTTGGATATAAACGATCTCTTATCTCAACCGAGAGCGCCGCATCGGCATGCATTTCACCTTCCACTTCAAGGTCTGGAGCTGTTGCATGCAAGATCGCCAGAGCTTTCCTTAACTTTATCGCAGACTCATCATCAGATGCACCAAAATTCGAATGCGAGACCAACGCAATCTTTGGTTCTATACCAAAAGAGCGTATCTCTTCGGCTGCAAGCAATGTCGATTCGACTAGCTCTTCTGCTGTCGGGTTTTTGGTCACATGTGCATCACAGATAAAAATTGTCTGCGTCGGCAGTAGATGCGCCACGATGGTTGAAGCCTGCTGTATACCTTCTGCTTTTCCGATGACATTAAGGATATTATCGAGGCTGCGTGTAAAACCACCGATAACACCTGCAATCATTGCATCTGCATCTCCACGATTAACCATCAATGCCGCCAGCACTGAATTACGGTTACGCACGATGTAGTGCGCAGCGCCCGGAGTAACGCCCTTACGCCCCATCAATTCATGATAAAAATCTGCATACTCTAAAAACAATGGATTATGCTGAGGATCAATGATATCAACATCAACCTTCTCTTTTATACGCAACCCTAGCTTGTTCATGTTCTCTACGACGATATCATGATTACCAATTAAAATCGGACGCGCAATCTCATTATCCACCACATGCTGTGCTGCCTGTAGTACCCGTAAATCCTCACCTTCTGCATACACCAGCTTTTTATTACTGCCTTTAGCTTTATCCATAATAGGCCGCATGAAAAATCCAGAACGATAAACAAAATTCTGTAATTTATCGCGGTAAGCACTTAGGTCTGCAATCGGCCTTGTTGCAACCCCACTGTCCATTGCTGCTTTCGCCACCGCTATCGATAATTCAACAACCAGCCTGGGATCAAAAGGCTTAGGAATCAGGTAATCCGCACCAAATTTATCAGGCATACCACCGTATGCTTGTAGCACTGCGTCTGAAACTTCTTTTTGCACGAGACTTGATAAGGCATTAACACAAGCCAGTTTCATCTCATCATTGATAGTCGTAGCACCGACATCCAGCGCCCCCCGAAAGATAAAGGGAAAACACAGGACATTATTAACTTGATTTGGATAATCAGAACGACCGGTACACACCAAAGCATCAGGTCTTGCCTGTTTGACAAGTTCAGGTGAAGTTTCAGGATCAGTGTTAGCCAATGCCAGAATCATCGGTTTTTCAGCCATGGCCTTCAACATTTCCGGCTTCAGTACATCCGGTGCGGATAAACCAAGAAACACATCAGCATCGACCAACGCTTCTGACAAGTTTCGGTGCGCTGTGTCTGCTGCATAGACCTCCTTCCATTGATCCATGTCATCCTTACGGCCCTGATAGACAACACCTAGCCTATCGGTAACGATGATATTATTAAGTGGCAGTCCTGCACTGACTAATTGATTCAAACACGCCAGTGCTGCTGCGCCAGCCCCGGAAGTCACCAACCGAATATCTTCTATAGTTTTACCAACAACTTTTA
>WTCC01000359.1 GCA_013138755.1 Gammaproteobacteria bacterium | reverse complement strand
AGCAAGCTCAGAGTGTATCGATACCAAAACGTTTTACTTCAACAATGCGCGATATCTGGGGGTTGCAGACCCGTTTTCATTACCGTGCAGGTAAGAGAGCTTTGGCAGTATTGGAGCATGAAAAGTTTCGAGCGGGTTATGACTTCTTGTGTATCCGTGTTCAATCTGGAGAAGTTTTGCAAGATCAGGATTTAAAGCGTGATTGTGAATGGTGGACAGATATCCAGAAGCAAACCGCTGAACAACAGAAGAATGCTCTGTTCTCACGGGCAAAGAAAGCCAGCAAGAAAAAACGTGGCGGGCAGCCTCGAAAGAAGAAGAAAGAGTCAAATAAAGATTCGTGAGTGGCATTGCTGTGAAAGAAAAGTCCGCTAGAGTAAGAGGAGTTTACATCGGACTGGGCAGTAATATAGAAGGCCCAGCTCTGCAGATACAGAATGCGATTATTGCTTTAAATAAAATACCTGGAATAAAAGTATTAATGGATTCAGGGTGCTTTAAAAGCAAACCGATGGGGCCGAAAGATCAGCCTGATTATCTGAATGCGGTGGTTGAGATTGAAACAGCTTTAGATGCTGAAGCATTATTAGCAAGCTGTCAGAAGATTGAACAGTTACAAGGACGAATAAAAAAACGTCATTGGGGTGAACGTACTATCGATCTGGATATCCTATTGTATGCGGATCAAATCATTACGAGGAAGGATTTAACGGTTCCGCATCCAGGTATTTGTTCACGTGATTTTGTTTATATGCCATTATTAAAAATAAACCCAGAGTTACAAGTTCCAGGAAAAGGAATGTTGAAAAATATTGTAGAATCAGCCAGCGAGATAGAGTCTGATTTTGCCTGTCAGTTTGTAGGAAATGTTGAATGAATGCCCAGTTGAATCAGATAGCAGAGGCGCCCGAATTTATTGTTGTCGAAGGCCCTATCGGTGTCGGTAAAACAACCCTGGCCAACAAGCTGGCACGCTCTTTTGGTAGTGATCTATTGCTTGAGGGCGCAGATGAAAACCCTTTTCTAGAAAAGTTTTATGAGGACCCTAAGGCTGCGGCATTACCTACGCAATTATTTTTTCTGTTTCAGCGAGCGCAGCAATTAAAAGAAATGAAGCAGGAAGATATGTTCAATCCTGTACGTGTAGCAGACTTTTTAGTTGAGAAAGACCGTTTGTTCGCAGAGCTTACTTTAGGTGCAGATGAACTTGAGCTGTATGAGCAGGTCTACGCAAATCTAACCATTGATACGCCTCAGCCTGATCTTGTCGTGTACCTGCAGGCCCCTGTTGAGATCTTGTTAGATCGCATTCAGAAGCGCGGTTTAAGACACGAGCGGTTCATCGAGTCGGCTTACCTGCAAAGATTATGTGATTCATACGTGCGTTTCTTTTACCAATATGATGACGCGCCACTGTTGATAGTGAATGCAGCTGATATTGATTTTGCAAACAATGAAGCGGATTATCAATTGTTGTATCAGCAGATCAAAGAAGTTCAGTCTGGACGCCATTACTTTAACCCTACACAGGTAGCGCTATAACTGTTATGAGTACACAGACAGACACGAGAAAAAAAGTTACTGTGCGTCGGTTAGCAGAGATGAAAAAATCGCAAGAAAAAATCGCTTGTCTAACTGCTTACGATGCAAGTTTCGCGCAGTTGTTGGAAAACTCTGGTGTCGACATCGTACTGGTTGGAGACTCGCTTGGCATGGTAATACAAGGAGAGGAGACAACCCTGCCAGTCTCTGTTGACGACATGTTGTATCACACGCAATGTGTCGCTAAAGGTTTGGATAATGCGTTATTGATTACGGACATGCCTTTTTTAAGTTTTACTACCGTTGAAGAGGCTGTTTTTAATGCAGGCCTGTTCATGAAGCAGGGTGGTGCACATATGGTGAAACTAGAAGGTGGTGCTGATCAGGCAGACACGGTTTCTGCGCTGAATAAAAACGGCATACCTGTCTGTGCGCACCTCGGTTTGCAGCCACAGTATATTCATAAGATTGGTGGTTACCGAGTACAGGGACGAGAGGCTGGGATGGCAGATAAAATGCTTGCCGATGCGCTTATACTGCAAGCAGCCGGTGCAGATCTGATGATACTTGAATGTGTTCCTGAATCATTAGCCAGTAAGATTACCGCTGCATTGGATATCCCTGTAATCGGTATCGGTGCCAGTGTTGATTGTGATGGCCAGATTCTGGTGTTATACGACATCCTTGATATAAGCTTTGGTCTGCGCCCTAAATTTAGTAAAAGCTTTATGTCGACTTCAAACAGCATTGAAAATGCAATTCAGCAATATGTGACGGCGGTTAAGTCGGGTGATTTCCCTTCTGCCGATCACGTGTTCAATTAAAACTGACGTTTATTGCTAAAGCGTCTTTGGTTAATATCCCGATGATTGTATATGACAAGGTTGAGCAACTACGACTACAGATAAAACAATGGCGTGAAAATGGAGATACCATTGCTTTTGTGCCAACCATGGGAAACCTTCACGCTGGTCATCTATCACTTGTTGAAATAGCGAAAATAAAAGCTACACGTGTTGTCGTCAGTATCTATGTTAATCCACTGCAATTCTCACCTGGTGAAGACTTTGAAAGCTACCCGAGAACACTAGGTGCCGACCTGAATCAATTAGAGGCATTGGGCGTTGACCTTGTATTCACGCCGGATAATTCGGTCATTTATCCAGAGGGAGAACAACGTAGTGCTTTTGTTGATGTGCCAGTATTGTCACATATTATCGAAGGTGAATTTCGCCCGGACTTTTTTAAGGGTGTGGCAACAGTCGTCTTAAAATTATTTAATATGGTGCAGCCAGATATTGCTGTATTCGGAGAAAAAGATTTTCAGCAATTATTAATCATCAAACAATTGGTTCAAGATTTTAATCTGCCCATTACAATTGTCGGTGGCGAGACTAAGCGTGAAGCTGATGGTCTGGCCATGAGTTCACGCAATAACTACTTAAGTGCTTCAGAAAGAGATGAGAGTAAAGTGCTGGCGGAAACATTACAGATATTTCGAAATCATATAGAGCAGGAAATTAGCATCAAACAAGCAGAAAGCTCCTGTATAGAAACCTTAGAAAATCATGGTTTTTTAGTGGACTATGTAACCCTCAGGGAAACTTCCAACCTTGACCTGGTGTCAGATGTTCAGGCTGTTAGTAATAGATCAGAAGACAAGAATGAGATGATTATCCTGGCAGCCGCTAAAATTGGTCAAACGCGATTAATCGATAATTTGAAATTTACTATTTAATCAAAGCCTTGAGGCTGATTTAGTATCATTAGACTTGAAGCTATGGCTTGGATAAACGATAATATACGAAAATACTGATATAGTCCTTAAAACTTATGGAAATTACACTTTTAAAATCAAAGCTTCATCAAGCAACCGTTACTCTTACCGAACTGGAGTATGAAGGTTCGTGTGCGATTGATGCGGATTTGCTGTCTGCAGCGGGTATCAATGAGTATGAGCAAATCCATATTTATAACCTGAATAATGGTAACCGTTTTACAACCTATGCCATACAAGCAGAAGCAGGAAGCGGTGTGATTTCGGTAAATGGTGCGGCAGCACATAAGGCCAATAAAGGTGATCGAGTCATTATCTGTTGTTATGCGAGATTATCGCCATCTGAAGTGGCAAACTTTAAACCCACACTTGTCTACCTTGATGGCGCAAATCAGATTATTCGCACATCAAATCAAATACCTGTTCAGGTGGCTTAAATAACCCTTTTATAGAGCGATAAGTTCTTTCTATAAGCGCTGCTTAAACTTATAAAGTTTCGTCCGTATTATTCGTGCGTCGATTGTTGATGCTTTATCTTTTGTAATTCTTCTTCGTTGTTGCAAAACTCGATTTCAGTGATGTCGATATCGGATGTGGCTACCTTCTCGTCACATTCGGTAGTATTCGTACAGTCAGTGCAGTTTTTCATCTGCTGATGTATATCTTTGACGTTGGTCTGATATATATAATCAGTTTTGTTAATGCCTAACGCAGCGAGCATATTGTTCAAACGCAACTTGCTAAATTCTTGTTCGAGAGCCTGGTGAAATTTCCGGCCATTAATGATGTTAACGATAATGTTATAAGATAGCCGTATCGTGAAGATGGCGAGAAAAAGAGTCAGCGAGCCAATCACAATTGTAGTGAGCATATTCATGGCGCCATAGTAGCAATAGCACTATTAAAACGATTGATTTAAATCATGAAGTCATCAGTCCAGACTGTTTTTTATGAAGCAGGAAGTGATGTGGTTTCGGTGAATGGTGCTGCAGCGCATAAGGCAAATAAAGGTGATCGGGTCATTATCTGTTGTTACGCGAGATTATCGCCATCTGAAGTAGCAAACTTTAAGCCTACACTTGCTTATCTTGATGGAGCGAATCAGATTATTCGCATATTAAATCAGATTCCTGTTCAGGTAGCCTGAACTTAGAGTTCTATAGTCTGTGGGTTGAGCCCACCTCACAATGCGGACGTTTAGCTAACTCTATGTTTAAAACTACCCATGCGTAACATTTTTTATTATTTATTGTCATATCCTGTGAATACTTAATTAAAGGTAGTTTTGATGTTGTCTTATATAAAAGTGTTTCAGAGACATTGGTTCAAAC
>WTCC01000193.1 GCA_013138755.1 Gammaproteobacteria bacterium | reverse complement strand
TCTTCATCTCCTTCCCAATTGTATTTTTTCACAGGTAAATAGGCGTCATAGTTTCTGAGCAGAATGGCTAGCAGAAAACCAATCATGCCGCCAAAAAAATGACTCTCATAGGACACGCCAAGCTTGTTTGGAAATATCCCCCAGATCATGCTGCCGTAAAGAAAGAATACGATCATAGATAAGGCAATTGCTCGTCTGTCCCACCGAATTGCACCAATGGTAAAGACGAAGAACATAAAACCAAATGTCAGACTGCTTGCGCCAGCATGATATACCGGACGCGCAAATAACCAGACAGCAAGTCCGGTGCCTATATAAACAGCAGGTATCACTATTTTTGCTGCTTTTGGATAGCCGTATAACAGTGCTGTGCCCAGTATAAGAAGCGGGGCAGTATTGGTAAACAGATGTGAAAAAGATCCATGGATCAATGGTGCCAGCAAGATACCGCTCAGCCCACTTAACTGGCCAGGGTAGATGCCGTACTTAAAGAGACTGGCACCCATCAATGATTCGATGATCTTTATTAACCACAGGGTTACCGTGAATGATAATGCAATGGCGAAAGACCGCTTCATCTGGAGTGAGTCTTCGTGTGGATTATTTAGTTTAGGTGATACGGTGTGCATAACATCGAATATATAGACTGTCCATTGATTGTATCTGGGGGCAGCATGTCAGTATTCAATGTTAATAAAGTAAGAAAAGCAGGGGCGAAGGGACTAGATTCAAATCAATCCTCTTAGTCCCTTTATTCACTAATGCACGCAGATACTCGCATGCTGTGAATGTTCCATTAATTTCCTGAACGCACCACCACTTATATGCAACAAGTCCGTATGGGTACCCGCTTCTATATAAACATCGTTACATTCATCTAAATTTTTATCGACGATAGTCGACATGCCATAAGCATTACCAACGGGCGGGATGGCGCCACGGTCGCAATCGGTAAATATTTGCTCTAATTCTGGTTCTGTTGCCAGACCCATACGACGGTTATAAACCATGTTGACTTCATTTATTTTTACATGTCTGTCTGCCGGTACTAAGGCCATGACATACCCTTGGGCATCTTCCAGAACGACAGATTTGACTACGTTTGATGCAGGGATATTTGCAGCATGCGCGCTATGCAAACTACTATTGGAATAGGCATGTTTAACGACATCGTAGGCGATACCCAGTTTGGCAAGGTGCAAGACGAGTGTGGTTGCGATTTCCATGATTTACCTCTCATTTAACAAAAAGGTTGATGAATTAAAGTATACCGCCGTTGATTTCGATTAATCAATAGTGAAATAGGTGTGATCTATATCTGGCTTCCCTAGATTCGTGCCTGTGTAGTCAATGTATTTCTGTCATTATTTTTTAATCGCAAAGTCTTAAAATTTTGTGACTGCCGGCTTAATACAGACTCGGGCATACATTCATCTGCAAATTGGATAATCTGTTCTTTGCTTTTTGCTTGGTGGACGTTGAAGTTTTCCAGTAATGAAAGAACCATTTTCTGGCATATTTCAGGTGAGCTTGTTGCACCTGTTACCGGTGTGGTGGCTGTGAACAGAATAACTAATACTGCTAAAGGTCTTAATACTTGCATCACTTCCCCCAAATAAATCCAGTTGATATATTTAGTATAGGAGAGATAGGTATTTTATTAATTTATTCTGATGAATGGTTTTACAGCTATAGCCAACCGATTGGCGTGATTGGTCAATTTTCTTGTTATGTCATTTACTACAATTTAATACGCCGACCAAGTTGTCTGGTTTCGACCGACTGGGAGTCTGGCAATTCGCGTTAGTCTTTGTCCCCAACAAGGGCTAGCGCACCTTTTTTATTCCTATTAGATATCGTCTTATTGTTTGTTTCATGCTTCAATAGAGTGATGAGAACACCATATATCATAATAATATGTTGTATCTTAAATGGCTGTACAGAGCCGCCTCTGCCAACCGTTCACGAGCAGTTGCGCCAGCATATCCTTGAAGCTGAATTGGGTAGTTCGATCACTATTTCTTTCGCTAAGAAACCTGCTGTTCCATTACCGACCACCCAGTCTGAAAGTCAATTAGTAAAGCAGTTAAAAGCCGACGATAAAGAGGTTCGATGGTCGGCTGCTGAAAAGCTTTCTTATAGTGCGAATAAAGATGTCGTGCTTGCATTGATTGCGGCCATGAATGATAAATCGGGTACCCGGCGTGTCTGTGTTATGGCTCAGGCATTGGGTCATCTCAAGGATCCTCGTGCACTTAGCGCTTTGACACAAGCTGCCTTTGATCCCTATAACCGCGATCTGCGGTTATGCGCAATCCGATCCATCGGTATGATCGGTGATAGGTCTGCTGTACCTGATCTAATCAGAGCTCTCAAACAAAATAACACACCGATACAAACTGCTAACACTCTAGCCAGGTTAGGTGATTCGCGTGCGGTAATACCTTTAATTGAGGCTGCTGAAAACCAGACGATACGTCCGTGGATGATTCGTGCACTCGGTGATCTCGGCAATACAGAAGCTGTGAAGTACCTGACTACTCAGCTTATTAGCAACAAAGATTCAGAAAACTCCAAACAGAATATGTTATTAGAAGAATCACTTTGGAAGATATCAATCTTGAGTCAGTATGATAGTACGGCTGCATTGTCTCAGGTATTACTGTATAACCCCGATTCAAACAAACGGATGTGGGCGGCGTATCGATTGGGCGAATCAAAGAACATCACGTCGGTCTATCATCTGATTACTTCATTGCGTGATAGTGATAACGATGTAGCAGGGCGTGCAGCCGCTGCTCTGGTAAGAATGAAAGATGTTTCTTTGCAACCTGTTCGGTATACGCTGAAGCAGAAGACTGACCGAGGAAGCGAACATCTGACTGTGACTAACAGGTCGAAATCACAACAGAACTATCTTTATGCGGTGATGGGATATATTGGTAACAAGGCAGATATCAAAAATCTACAGATGTTTCTATATAAAGATGAAACGTTTGGTGCCATTATTGAGGAATCATTACAGTTGATTAAAAATAGTCCGCTAAAAGACTAATTAAGTTTTCAGCTTACTGTTGATTTGCGTCAACACTTTCACTTGCAATGGGCATACACTATAACAAGTTAGTTTACTCAGAGTCAGGAGAAAAATATGAAAAAAGATCAAAGCACAAGTCCGCTTGATACTCTCGGAGCAGCCTATAACCATATGTATGAAGATGTTGCCGCTAACATTCACAAAGTAACCGATAAAACCGGTCCTGTGCTTCACGATATTATCGATGAAGCCAAGGAGAAGGCTCACGATCTTGATGACTTAACAGAAGATGAGATCAACAATATTGGTATCTGGCTGAAGCGTGATCTTGACGATGTGATTCATTACCTTTCGGAAACAGAATATGCTGTTCGAGACTGGCTTGGTTTTGAGACATCACTCATCAAAAATGCCATGATTCATATGATGCTCGATGCGGCAGATAAAACCACTGTCGAATTACTCAGGATGAAAGACAATCAGCATAAACCCAGTAACTACCATACCGGTGAGATTGCCGGCTTTGGTACGTTAGTTTGTGATGAGTGCGGGGAGAAGTTACATTTCCACAAATCGGGACACATTCCACCTTGTCCCAAGTGCCACAAGACAAGTTTTCATCGTATACAGATTGATTGATATTCCATAAATTCCTTCTCCCAGAGGGAGAAGGAGATTGTGTCCTGCAGATCAGATTACCAGGTTAGGTCGTCTGGTATCTCGTATTCTGCATACGGATCGTTTTCATCAACTGATTTTTGTTCATCGCTGTAGATAACGACACGTTTGGCATTACGTTGCTGAATTTTTTCAGCGATGGTTTTTGTCACTAACTCGTATCGGCCTTCGATACGCGCGATACCTAACTTGCCGCGAACGATCTGATCTTTGAGCTCTGCATTTACATAGATACGTTTAACTTTTTTATCGTGTTCAAAGTTATACACGAGATCACAGTTTTCATCTCGTGAGATGCAGTTATCCGTTATCAGTTGATTTATTTCAGCGCTGGTTGCTTTCTGGCGTGCCTGGTTTTCTTTCTGTTTATTTAATTCACGGTCACGTTTAACTTTCGCTTCTTTTAATTGGTGCGCTTTTAGCTTATTTTCATCAACGACTTTTTCACTGTTCGTTCGTTGCTTCTTTTTCTGCTGGTTTTTTTCCTGTTTGGCTTTGTGAACTTGTTTCTTACTGACAAGTCCGGCCTTCAGTAGTTGGTCTTGAAATGGATTCCCCATTGTTGCTGTCTCGCTTTAAATCTTGATGTATTAGATGGTATTGATTTAGTACTATTTTCTCTACTAATTTTCTCTGGATGAATCGTATCACGAAAAATTAACTATAATTAGCCACAACGTTTAACTTCTTGTTATTCTTATGGGTAGAATATGAATATAAACCAGCTAAATAACCAATTTTCATTAGAAATCGGTGGTAACGAGCTTTGCTTCATCGAAGGCAAGGGCGACGCTCTGCTCGTGGAGATTCATAATCAGCAAGCTAGTGCCTTAATCAGCCTGCAAGGTGCGCATGTGCTTAGCTGGATACCGAAGGGTGAAGAAGACGTTATCTGGTTATCTGAGGACGCTAAGTTTGTTTCCGGAAAATCGGTTCGCGGCGGTATTCCCATCTGCTGGCCCTGGTTTGGCGCACATGAAGTAAATGCCGATTTTCCTGCCCACGGTTTCGCTCGTACGACTGATTGGGAAGTGATCAGTACAGAAGCTTTAGAGGGAGGTAGCACCCGAATCAGCTTCACCACCACACCTCAAGCGGATACTGAAAAGATGTGGCCCGCTGATACCAGTGTGCAATATCAACTCACTGTCGGCAATAAACTCGAACTTGAACTTATCACCCACAATAACGGCACTCAGCCGGTAACGATAGGGCAGGCATTACATACTTATTTCAAAGTTGGTGACGTGAGCAATACTAAACTACATGGTCTTGACGATACGGATTATCTCGATAAACCAGATGACTTTAAACGAAAAATTCAACATGGTCCGGTCACTATCGATGCTGAAGTCGATAGAATCTATCTTGATACGGTTAGCGATTGTGTCATCGAAGACGATTCACTCAAAAGAAACATAGTCATCATCAAATGCGGTAGTCATTCGACTGTCGTCTGGAACCCATGGGAAGAGGTCGCTGACAAGATGGGCGATCTCGGTAAAAATGGCTACAAGAAGATGCTTTGTGTTGAGAGCTGTAACGCAGCTGAAGATATCGTCACCATCGAACCCGGAAAAGCGCATCAACTATGGGTGCAATATGAAGTGCAACATACCTAAAAATTCACACTAATAGCTCAATAAGTGTACCGTTGGTCGGATTACCGTGGATATAGCGCAGCATTTACTTAAAACTGCCCATTAGTACAGTCACGTGACTATACTCACTCAAATGCAATAATTTCTGCGAATTCAACAGTTCTCGAATTTCTACGCAGCGATTTCACAAATCTAAATGCCAAAACTTCACCCTTTAAGCTTATTAGGTTTACTGTCATGGATCGCATGGTAAGTACTGCATATCTAAAAACCGGCATGTATGTGTCAAGACTTGATCGCCCATGGGTGGAGACACCATTTTTGCTTCAAGGTTTTCTCATTAAAGATGATGACGATATCTACATGCTCGTTACACATTGTAATTATGTTTATATCGATACCGCGCTTGGTGTTAAGGCGGAATTCTATCTTGACACTGTATCAAGCTTTCCTTCTAGAGAACGCCTGGCTAAAAATACACAGATAGAAACTATTTTAAACACTGGAAAAAAGAATGTTGTGTATGAAGATAAAGCTACGACACTCGATGAATTACCAGCGGCTGAGTCAGCTTTCGATGAAGCATCATCTTGTGTTGCACGGATTGTAGAGCATGACCTACGGACTGGGAAATTGGATATTGTTAACGTTAAAGCAGCTGTTTCACCCATACTGGATAGTATGATCAGAAATTCAGATGCATTTATGTGGCTGTCAAAAATGCGCCATCATGATGCTGGCAGTTATGAACATTCGGTACAGAATTGTGCCTTAGGTATCGCTTATGGACGCCACATAGGGCTTAATAGAACGGCACTTAAAACATTGGCGACTGGTTTGCTGTTAATGGATATCGGTAAGATCCAATTACCTAAAGAAATACTGACGAAAAATGAGCCACATACACTCGAAGAAACCGAGATTATGCGTAAGCATGTTGCTTACACGGTCGAGTTGCTTAGGAAAACTAAAGGGATTAGCGACCATGTCATTAATATCGCATTAACACATCACGAGCGTTATGACGGCAGCGGCTATCCGAATGGCCTGGTCGGTATACAAACTCCAGCCTATGGAAGGATGGCAGCTATTATCGATTATTACGATACGATGATAACAAACACACCATACAGTGAAGCGGTATCTGAGCATAAAGCGCTACAGAATATCTATAACTTACGTAATAAGTCTTTTCAGAAAGAACTGGTCGAACAGTTCATGCAATGCATGGGGGTTTATCCTACCGGTTCGTTAGTAGAACTGTCTTCGGGTGAAGTGGGGGCGATTCTTGCGCAGAACACACAGCAAAAACTGAATCCTAAAGTAGTACTGTTGCTGGATATAAACAAACAACCTTATAAGAAACGTAAAATTCTGGATCTTATGAGACAGAAAAAAACACAACTGCATATATCGAAGAGTCTGGAGAATAATGCTTACGGTGTGAATTTGCAGCAGATAGGATTATAGGGTCATCATTAAAAACGGCGACCATATTGGTCGCCGTCTTGTTTGATTGATTATAATATTTAGAAATACAAAATGCCGCTATTTACACTAGAGGTACAAGACCAAACAAAACGAATACCACTATAGACATAAACACTACGACGAGCGTTAATTTTTTAGCGTCATCATTAGCGATTCCCTTATTTTCCATACGATTCTCCATTTTTCTTCTCATTTACGTTAGCTTTATTTCCTAACGGCTCATAATAATACGTCCACTAATTCTTAATATCAATACGTTGATGCATTTATTTAATGTTGAACGATGAACGGCATCCTAAATGGCAAATATGGTTCACTTGGCAAGGGCAGTGTGTAGTACTGCAGAAATAGGGTTGGTCTGGACTGATATCGGTAAACGAACAGCCAGATGGCTGCCGGTTACTACTGTGTCTAAGCTGTTGTTACTAGAGTATTTATTCAATATGTACTTATAGTAAATACCTCAGAAAAAATATTTAATCAGTATGGTTTTTAATCCTGCATTCAAATATTAACTATATGTTTGATACAGAAGCAGGTGACGCTGAGCCACCTTGAAGACAGATTAGCCTTGTGCCTGCTGATCACCGAAGTTCATCTTCCATTCAAGATTAGAGCTTGAGTCTGCAAACTCTAAGGCATTTTTCTTAGAGATCTTACCGGTTGTAAATAGGTCAAACAGAGATTGATCGAAAGTCTGTATCTCGGGTGTATCACCTTTATCCATAAGTTCTTTTATTTCACTAAAGCTACCTTCACGTATCAGCTCAGAGATACGAGGTGTATTCATCATGACTTCAACAGCGCAGGCTAATTTCCCATCTAACGAAGGAACTAATCGTTGGGAGACAACGGCTTTCAGGTTAAGTGACAGATCCATCAGAAGCTGCTCACGCATGTCGGTAGGAAAGATATTCATGATACGATCCATCGCTTGATTGGAGTTAACCGCATGCATCGTGGTTAAACATAGATGCCCGGTATCTGCAAAATTGATCGCTGCGTGCAGTGTTTTACGATCACGTGCTTCACCTATCATAATAACTTCTGGTGCCTCACGCATCGCTTCGCGCAGTGCGTTTTCATAGGATTGCGTATCAGTACCAACCTCTCGCTGAGAGATAATAGATTTATCATGTCTGAAAACAAACTCGATCGGATCTTCAACAGTCAGTATATGTCCAGTTTCACGGTGGTTGCGATAATTTAACATCGATGCCAGCGTGGTCGATTTACCAGAGCCTGTAGAACCAACGACCAGTACCAGTCCTGTTTTATTCATCACTATCTTTTTCAGAATTTCAGGTAAGCCGAGCTCATCAAGACTTGGAACTTCGCCTTTTATATAACGGATAACCAATGAGACTTCAGAACGTTGTATGAAAAGGTTCGCACGAAAACGACCTACACCGGTTAGTGAAAAACTCAGATTTAATTCCTGCTCTGTTTCAAATTCTTTTATCTGTTTTTCTGACAGTAAGCTATAGGCTAACTTTTTAATCTGCCCGGGTTTAAATGAGTTTTTAGCAATCGGTATTGTTTTGCCTATATGCTTCATGTTTGGCTGTGCGCCAGTAACGAAGTATAAATCAGCCGCCTGTTTTTCAACCATAACTTTTAGATACGGTTCAAGTAGATTGGTTGTTTGCTCTTTACTCATAATTAGTTTTTCGTTGCAGAATGTTTGACATATTGTTCTATGAGAATAGGAGACAGACAGTGATTAATCAACAGATTGGCTTTATGTTTATGCCTTTTTGTCATTAATCCATATCAGGTGACTCAGAAGTGAGACGAGGTCTAATTTAGGGCAAGCTGAGATGCCTATAGAGGCTGAGCGTATCGGTTTTCCAATTAAAAACCTTTGACGTTTTCTTTATTAAAATCAATGGTTCTCTGACTAAGCGTAATCGGCTCGATAATACCGAAGATTCCTTTATGAAAGATGATATCCATCGACTTAACATCATCGAAAATTGATGGAGATTTCTCAGCGCGGATGACTAAGGTTGTCTTTGTATCAGCCTGTAATTGTGTATCACCTGGGTGTATCGAAACGATGGGGTAGTTTTTACCGTTATTATCTTTGACTTCGATTAGAGAAATATCATCTTTACTCACAGTAATCGTACTTTTTGCCTGAGGAGAAAAAGCCAGATCTATATAAAAAACAGTTTGAGTTTTTATCCGTGTATTTTTTTGTACTTTCTTTTCAAATGTTTCGATGACTACTTTCTGAAGTTTGATATCCAGGTCAGTTGTTCTAACTTGCTCCTTAGACTGTAATGGTGCATTGCCAATCATCTGCCAGCTACCATCTTCTTTTAAACGGACACGTATACCGCCTTTTGTATTGGCATAGCGATCTGTCGATAGAAATTTCCAGGTACCGTCATCCTTGAGCAAGACTTCACGGCCATCTACAATGATTACTTCTTCGGCGGTTTTTGCGTTACTCATCGTTGCCGCTAATAATAAAGCAATAGTGAATAGTACTGGTGTGGCAGAAGGTGTTTTTATCATAGAGGTAAGTGAGTTTTATTAAGGCAAATTCAGAAGCTCTGAAATAACCCATTAGTCATTGCTGAATATTCTACAACAAAATGCTGCGCCACAAAAAAGGCAAGACTAAATAGCCTTGCCTTTTTTTACCTAACCTTTATCAGTTAGGAAATCACAGGGGTCTGATTTAGACCGCTACGATGTTTTCTGCTTGAGGACCTTTCTGGCCATCTGTAACAGTGAATTCTACTTTTTGGCCTTCGGTTAAAGTTTTAAAACCTGAACCTGTGATTGCGCTGAAGTGAGCGAAAACATCTGGACCAGATTCTTGCTCGATGAAACCAAAACCTTTAGCTTCGTTAAACCATTTTACTGTGCCTGTTGTTGTAGACATATTGTTATCCTATAAATTAATATTTAAAAAAACCTGACCATACAGATCAAGTGTTATTGGGCTGGAATGTGTTGCTGTTAAATATGAAATACAGGACGTGAAACTATAACGTGACATCGAAATGGTGTTGCATAAATTAAAGTACTACTTTCTAGCTGATGACATTATCCACTTTCTGACAATATTGTCAATTTAACCAGAATCCTTACAGGGGCATGGTTCTTCTGTATCATCTGAAATCATTATGAAACAAGGAAAAGTCTGTATTGGATTAGTGAACCCTAAGAGCCCGGATAATGTAGCTTCGGTAATGCGCGCTGCGGGTAACTTCAGCGTGGATGGTGTTTTTTACACAGGCTCTCGTTACCCGCGCGCACTGAGGCTGAACACCAGGCAGCCTGATATGAGTCGAAAGGTAAGTGACAATATCCCGCTTGCAGAGGTCAACGATATACTTGACATCGTGTCTGATAAAATGGAAATTGTCTGCATCGAATTTGCTGAGAACGCTATAACACTGCCTGCCTACGAGCATCCAGATAATGTTTTGTATATTTTTGGACCAGAGGATGGAACGATCAGTCAGCATGTTATCGACAGGGCCGATGCTGTGGTTTACGTGCCAACGATAGGCTGTATGAATCTTGCTGCTACGGTGAATGTGGTTCTGTATGACAGGTTAGCAAAGTCTCAACAGGACTTGATTAACGGCGTTAAGGACAATGATCTGATCCGTCAAAGCCGTGACACAAATAATTGTTTAAAGGTTCGCTAGTCGTCAGTTGATCAGATTAAACTTACTTACGTCCACCTTTAACATTACGCAGGTTTATGGTGTTGGCTACATCCTTAGCATGTGCAGTAACGGCTTTAAGTGTACCGGTCTTTTTACATTCCATAATCGAATTAGGTAGATTGCCTTTCTGGATGACGTAGAGGTACCAGTTATCACCCAGCATTCCAGTCGGAGGGGTGGTCTTCTCAACCTTTATTACCTTATATTTACTGTCTGTTGCTTTATCACTCATGATTCCTGACACTCAATTAGGCTGAACAAATAAAAAGTGATAACGATAAACCAGTTATATCACCTTCAAAAACGCTCAGCGTTTCCTTATATAAATGCTTCCTTACAACAAAAGCACATCCACTATAGTCCTATATATTGCAATATATAAGGCTGTTCTCTAAACAAACCGTGTATGCTTGATCCTGAATACCGTATAAACTTAATACTTTACATTAACTATCGCAAATAACTTACTAATAACATTAGTAAGTACCATAATAACGTCGTTATCTTACCACCTGAACAGATATGCTTCTCGATATACTTGAATTGACTCCTCTGGAGGTTACCTTATCCATAACGATAATATTTTTCGCTTATGGCGTTAAAGGCCTATCTGGATTTGGTAGCGGTTTAGTTGCAATACCATTACTGGCCTTTATGTTTCCACTGACGTTTATAGTGCCTGTATTAGGATTACTAAGCTACAGTGGTACCGTCATGCAAAGCATCCAGTATAGAAAACAGGTTTCATGGCGAGATATGTTGCCACTGATCCCTTTTTCGTTGCTCGGTATTTTTATTGCTGTCTGGTTATTAGTGAATGTTGAGGCTGACCAGTTAGTGCTGGCTCTGGGTATTTTTATACTGCTGTATTCGATCTACTCACTACTGTCGTTATCAGTGCGAGCAGGGGGGCGACGATGGGCAATCCTTGCTGGATTTGGTGCTGGTGTAGTGGGTACATTATTTGGCACTGGCGGACCATTTTATGTGGTGTATCTAAAACTGCGCCAATTGAGAAAGAGTCAATTTCGAGCAACCATTGTCATGATCTTTCTGGTTGATGGTGGCGCACGCATGACTGCATATGCAGTAAATGGTCTTTTTACACCCCAGGTTTTATGGTTAGTACTAACCTTATTGCCTGTTTTATTTGCAGGTCTCTATGCTGGGCACCATCTGCATATAAAAATTAACCAACAACGATTTAATCTGGTGATAAACCTGTTGTTAATAGTGAGCGGTATCATGTTGATAATTAAATCGGTAGCCCAATGAAACTGTTAAAATACGATAGACCTAGGCATTTACTCGCATAACTAAAAAGAGAGAATTATGAACTGGATAATATATCTATCAGGTGAAATACATACTGATTGGCGTGAGCAGATTATGACGGGCGCAGAAAAACAAAACCTGCCGGTAACGTTTACTTCTGCTGTGACTGATCACGAATCCAGTGACGCAGCGGGTGATGCATTGGGCGCTGAGAATGAACCTTTTTGGCGTGATCACAAATCGGCCAAAGTTAACGCTATTCGGACTAAAACACTGATAGAAGATTGCGATCTGGCAATCGTACGTTTTGGCGATAAGTACAAACAATGGAATGCTGCTTTCGAAGCAGGGTTTTGCGCAGCACTGGACACGCCATACATCACATTACATGATGAAGCGATAATTCATCCACTTAAAGAGGTTGATGCTGCCGCGATGGCCTGGGCGAAAACACCTGAGGAAGTCATCGAGGTTCTAAAATATGTCACGACTGCTAAGGCTGTATGAGGACAAGCGAAGATGAGTAAGCTTTTGCAAGAATGGACACCATCAATAGCTGCTATTGATCTGATCAAATTAAATGGCATCGAAGATGAACAGATCAAAAAATCACTGGCTTACTTAAAGAGCCAAAAACAGCTGGATAACATTGACGATGTTGATGGTTACGATAACTGGAATGCTTTTTTCATCATGTTTTGCGTCAAAGCTAATAACGAATCAGGTAAAAAGCTCGATTCTTAATGCCTCTGTGTAGGTACGAAAAAATTGTCTGTAACATTTTTTTTCGCACCTACAATAATTTAAAATCTACGCTGTTAAATTTGTTAATTATCCTTACAATCATTGTTAATTATTCATTTTTCGGGGCAAGCACTAATGAACATTGAATCAGAATCTAAAGTTATTCAATCATTTACTGATAAAGGTAATTATCACGCAGCAATGAATATTGCTATCTCTGCCTTGAATGCATGCCGAAGAGACAATAATCAATTTGGTACAGATGTTTTTCTAGGTATTATCAAAGGTATTGCCGAAACGATGACTGATGAGTTTGGTAGTTAACTTTGTTTCAGGCGGGGGATAAATATATAACACTGTTACTGTGTCAGATAGTCATCTTATGGGATTAGCTTGTAGCGTAGCACTTGAGTAAATGTGCCATCATTATTGTTAGTAGAATCCATCTCTCCAGTGATGCCTGAGTATTTTCCAGTGCCACCGGTGATGCTTAGTGTTGAACTGCCTTTGTCGTATTCACGACCGGCAACTTGAATACTTTTGCTAACGTCGTCTTCAGTATCAAATGTCAGTGTCCACTGGCATTGAAAACTATGTGCAACCTGAATACGGATACAGCTTCCACTGTTATTACCGATTACGTTCATGTTTTCGTCCAGCAACGGTTGATCAAAGGTCAGGATATCGCCGATAGAATCACCTGGTGCACCTGTGTCGTTAAAGTGTGCAGGATGTAGTCGGGCATCTGCGATGGTTATAAGTGTTTGTGAGGACTGCTGTGTGCAAGCATACAGCGTTAGTAGACCTGCTATTAGGGGTAAGACTTTAAACTTGGCTGAATTAATAACTAACTTGCCATACTTTGCTGGTGTGGCGCTAACATAAGTACTAGTGCTTGAGCATGTTCAGCTGCTTTTCTACCGATATCGGTAAGATAGCCGCCGTCTTTGGCTGTGACCAGACCTTTTTCGAACAGACGCTGTACCGCAGCTATCTGGTTCTTGTCTGCACTCGAATGTACCTTGATGCCCTGTTGGGTGGTATCCAGCTGATAATGAATGAGGATATCGATTTCTGCCATTTGATCTTCTGTATAGCGCATGATTTCTCCGTTGTGCATCGTATTTTTTTACCGCGAATCCCAAATAATACATGAATTTGAGAATAAGTGTTAAGTGTAATTTGTTACAACCATGTCGCAAGCTATTGAATTATATCGCCGAGCTGAAAATTAGAATCCATCTTAGCTATATTAAGACTCAAGCGGACCTTCACCAAGGTCTGTAGTGGCGCACACTGAATCCACTATTTCCATCATACGATGACACCGGTCCGACGTTTACTTGATTAAATTTATCGCCACTGGGATACGTCTGGCACCGAAATTACCAGCTCGTTTATCAAATTCACCGACTAACTCAGTTCCACATTCGGGGCAGCATCCATCTTCATTCAGGTTGTACTGCTTAATCTCATACCAGTCGCGCTCAATGAGTTTTGCATGACAGTTTGAGCAATAGGTAGTATCGCCATCCTGGTTATGTACATTACCGGTATAGACAAATTTGAGTCCTGCTTTGAATGCGATGTCTCTTGCACGTACCAGCGTCGCAGTAGGTGTTTGCGGAATATCAGGCATTTTATGATCGGGATGGAATGCCGTAAAATGCAGCGGCACATCTGAACCCAGCTCTTTTTTTATCCACTCACACATGGCTGTTATCTCTTCCGTCGAATCATTTTTACCCGGGATGAGCAGTGTGGTTATTTCGAACCAGACATCGGTTTCATGCTTCAGGTACACCAATGTATCTAGTACTGGTTGCAAATGGGAACCGGTCAGTTTGTAGTAGAACTCATCAGTAAAGGCTTTTAGATCTACATTAGCGGCATCAATTTTTGAAAAGAAATCACGTCGTGCTTCTTCATGAATGTAACCCGCGGTAACAGCTACTGTTTTGATACCACGCGCATGACAGGCATCCGCAGTGTCCATGGCGTACTCCGCGAAGATAACGGGATCGTTATAGGTGAAAGCAACACTCTTGCAGCCATGCTGTTCTGCTGCGAGCGCGATCGTTTCAGGCGATGCCTGATCCATCAGCCGATCCATATCTTTTGATTTACTGATATCCCAGTTCTGGCAAAACTTGCAGGCAAGGTTACAACCAGCGGTACCAAATGACAGAACACTGCTGCCGGGATAGAAATGATTTAACGGCTTTTTCTCTATCGGATCCACGCAGAACCCTGATGAGCGACCATAGCTGGTCAGCACTATTTGATCGCCCTCACGCATGCGTACGAAACAGGCACCGCGCTGTCCGTCTTTTAACTTACAGTCACGCGGACACAGATCGCACTGTATGCGACCATCGTCGATTACATGCCAGTAACGACCAGGGTGATAATTTGTTTTTGTCATCATCTTTAGACCTCTGCTACGACCTTAGCTTTAACATCAGACAACATATCAAAATCATTCTCTTTCCATTTGCTTACAGAGTAACGATAGAGTTTTATATCATCTGACCAGAAGTCGCCAGGTAAGTCGGCTTTATGTTTTAAGTGCGCCAGGAAATTTTTAGCATCGGGTAATTGTTCCCATACCTGTGGTAAAAATGTACTGCGCTGGTAACCATACTCAAACACCACGCCATCGATCCCAGGTTGCAACTGACTGAGGGCGTCCTGTTCA
>WTCC01000324.1 GCA_013138755.1 Gammaproteobacteria bacterium | reverse complement strand
ATCAATGGTGTCTATGTGTCCCTTGATTTGAGTTGCTGCGGGTACCGGGTGTTGAGTAAGGCTCCTGAAGCAGTAGTTGTGAAATAACGTCTGGCGGTAATGGTTTGCCAAACAGGTATCCCTGAGCTTCATTGCACTCTATTTCGCGCAGATAATCCAATTGAGTTTGCGTCTCAACGCCTTCAGCTATGACGTTTAAGTTAAGACCTTTTGCCATTGCCACTATGGTGTTGACGATAGTGTTATCTTCTTTGTTGGCGCGACTTTCTTTAAGGAAAGTTCGGTCTATCTTCAGTGTTTGTATCGGCAGTTTATGCAGGTAACTCAGTGATGAATAGCCGGTGCCAAAGTCATCGATGGCAATATTTATTTTATGATTGCTTAACTCTTTAAGCTTGCGGATAACGCTATCCATGTCGTCCATGATCGCGTTTTCAGTTATCTCGAGCTCCAGGCAATGTCCTGGAATGTCGTAGTCTTTTACTATGTCGAGGATATTTTTAACGATATCGTCTTCCATCAATTGTCGTGCAGATATGTTTACTGCCATGCGAATTTCAGGTAGGCCGGCAAGCCGCCAACGGCTGAGTTCAGCGCAGGCAGATTTTAAAACCCAGATGCCAATATCAACAATCAAGCCGCTCTCTTCAGCAAAAGGAATGAATTCGGCGGGTGAGATAGTACCGTGTTCTGGATGATTCCAGCGTAACAATGTTTCTACGCCGACGATTTCGCCCGTTCGGATATTAATCTGTGGCTGGTAGACCAGACTGAACTCATTGTTTTCCAGTGCCTTATGAATACCTGTATCCAGAGACAGTTTTTTAATATATGGCGCATTCATCTCAGTCGAATAAAACTGGTAACCATTTTTACCCTGCCCCTTTACATGGTACATGGCAACATCAGCGTGCTTAATCAAGTTCTCCATATTGGTGCCATCTTGTGGGTACAAGGCGATACCGATACTGGCGCTAACATAGAGTTCGTGACCATCGACATTAAATGGTTTTTTTAATGTTGTGATGATCTTCTCTGCAAGTTTGCAGGAGTCTTCATGCGCATGCTTAAGCTTTGGTAGCATCAGAGTGAATTCATCACCGCCAAAGCGGGCTAAAGTGTCACCCGCTCGGATGCATTCTTTGAGTCTGATACTAACTTGTTGCAATAACTCGTCACCAATCATGTGTCCCAGACTGTCATTGATGTTTTTAAATCGATCAAGGTCGAGGAACATGACGGCAAGATTTTCTTCTTCACGTTTTGCCTGACTTATGGCCAGATTCAAGCGGTCACGTAGCAGTGCTCGATTAGGTAGCTTGGTTAACAAGTCATGGTACGCCTGGAAATTAATAGTTTCTTCAGCAATTTTACGTTCGGTCACATCACGCGCGACGCCGTAGGTGCCGGTATAACTATTTTTCGAGCTGTCTTTACCCACATACATGCCCATGGCGCTGAGCTCGATTGGCAAGGTGCGGTTTTTAAAATGACGTGAATTGCCGTCATCTTTGCATTTCAGACGCAATTCAATGTTTTTTGCAGCGCGCTTGCCGACTCTGCGTTCATTGAAAACATATTTTGCCTGTTCCATATCATCATGGTGCACGAGGAAAGAATAATGTTTGCCGACAATCTCTTCTTTGCTGAAGCCCAGCAGGCTCTCGATGCGCTCATTGATGAAGGTGAAATGACCTTCCTGGTCGAGAATATAAATAATGTCTGGCGAAGTATTGACGATATAACGATGCAGTCGCTCGGATTCAGAAAGTTGCTTCTGCATAAACGTATTTTGCTTCTGCAGGCGTTTTTCTTTTAACGCGTTATTTATCGTGATAATCAGTTCGTCTGTCGCGTACGGTTTACGTAAAAAGTCGTAAGCGCCTTGTGTGCAGGCATCTTTTGCTGCTTCGAATGAGGTTTCGCCGCTGACGATAATGACGGAGGTGTCGATCTGATTGGCACGGATATGTGTCATTACTGCGTGTCCATCAACATATGGCATATGCAAATCAAGTAGTACTAGATCGTAATCATTCTGATCCAGCTGACAGATTGCTTCTTGCCCACCGATGGCGCTATCCGGGTTATAGCCGCGAATAGCCAGTAAATCTTTTAAACTTTTAAGGACGACGGGGTCGTCGTCTACTATGAGAATCTTCTGTTCAATAATGCTCATTTTTTCACTCGGCATCGTAAAAGTGGCCCAACTTTTACTTTATTATTATTTTTAGCACGGTATTATTTGGAACATGTGCTTTTCATTTATTTTTCAGTTACTTAGGAAGCAGAATATGAAAACTTGTGCCCTTGTCACTGCTTCTACAGCTAATCGATCCATGTAGTTCGCTGACCAGAGTTTTTACGATTGTCAGCCCCAGCCCTGCATGATCACCGCCTTTAGTCGTTACGACTGGTGAAAATAAGCGTGGCAGGATTTTCGTATCGATTCCTGGTCCATCGTCTGAGATAGAGAATTCAATGTGATCTCTGCCGTCAACGTTTACATAATCTTGAGTGTAGACCATAAGTTGACCGTTTGCAGGAAGAGCCTCAACAGCATTTTTAACTAAGTTGGTGTAGATCTGTTTAAAGGCGTTAGCGTTACTTTTTAAAGGTTGTATCCGATTATCCAGATCCAGAGAAATCTGGATATGTTTGCTGGCAAATAAGGAACTTTGAAATACTTTTGTAAGGTTGGTAATAATCTCATTGATATCGACTGAGGAGGTTTCTTCTTCTGTGTCTTCAGTTTCCGCCAGACGTTTTAAGATATCACTGATACGGGCAATTTCGGACTGGATCGTCTGCACATCTTCCTGTGCAGGTTTATCACTTTCAAGTTTGTAACTGAGTACGCTGAGGTAGTTGTTCATGATGCTTAGAGGGTTTCTGACCTCATGCAGTACTTCATGAATCTTTTGTTCCAGATGTCCGGCATGCTGGTTGTTGGCAATAGCTTTACTGCTTAGATTATTGACACTGATGGTGTGAGAGACTTCATTAACAAAACGCATTAACAGCGGCAGTTGTTTCATCAGGTCGTCATATTGCGATTTTTCGATACCTAAGATTAGGGTACCGATAGTAGTATCGTCTTTTATCATGGGTAGGCAGATAATGCCTTCACGCTGAGTAATGCCTATTAATTGCCGGTCGATGATCGATAAAAGTTTTACATCTCCTTCCAGTGAGTGGCTTAACTGTTTGGTTAGAAGAGAGTCTGTTACCAGGCTTCTACCCATGATTAACGGGATGGATAAGTCGGCTAATTGTTCTGGTAGATTGTCTGCAGATACCGCCTTAACCTGATTCTTTTTTTCATCGTATAAGAAAAGAAGACACTGGTTTATGCCGAAGAGAAGTCCTATATGCTGTGAGATGATATTTAATAACTCATGCCTACCCTCGCTGCGCGACAGATGCTGGTGGATGCCATCGAGTAAGGCAATATTTCTAACTTGTTCAGCAAGTTGTACCTGTTTGTATTCGTCAGCAACATTTTGCTGTTGTGATGTTTCACCGTCCATGCCATCAGCGTGCAGTTGAATATCGATGAGAAGAGCGGCATTTTTGGTGCGCTCCTGAGATTTTTCCAGCATCTCGAGAAGCAATCGTTTGTCGAGACCTAGCAATTGTTCTGCGGCATCAAAAACTTGCTGGTCTTCTGCTTTAAAGTAACTGCTGGTTAGTGTGTTCGCCAGATTAATGATTTTTACCAGGGGGTGCGCATCAAGGATGTGATCAATCCTTTCATGGTGATAAAGCACTGCATCGCAGATAAAACTATTAGCCCCGTGCTGCATTAATAGTTGTGCCCCTACCTGCTGGTGGGTGGTGTCAAATTCGTCGCGTTCTAACGTGTGAAAGTAATCGTCTTCACTTAGTTGAGCAAAAGTGGCGGTGTACTTGTCAGGGTAAGCGGTTTCGAGAACCAGTTGCCCGATATCGTGGAGCAACCCCGTGGTATACGCTTCACCAGGATTTTTATAGTTACATAGTTTGGCAATTGATTCAGCAACGACCGCACAATAGAGAGCGTGGTGCCAGTGTTGTTTTAAAAAATCGGTGCGCTCAAGACTGGTTCGAGAAAAAAACTGATGGACAGTCGCGGTGGTAGCGATACTTTTTATCGTATTGTTGCCGAGTTGTTCCAGCCGTTGTTCTAAAGACAGCGAGGATGAACTTTGCTCAATGATGGAGCTGTTGTTGTAGCAAGCCGCATAAAACTGCGCGTATAAACCCGAGTCTTGTCTTATGATGTTGGCTAACTTGCTAAAAGATAAGCTCTCGTTATTAACAATATCAAGTAGTTGCAGCAAAACATGCGGCAAACTTGGCAGTTTGTCGACATCAGCTTTTAGTAACAGTTGTTTTGCTTTTTGGTTCATTTTTTAGTGTCAATTCAATCTGATGGTTCGTTATCAGCATGTTTTAATCGTCTTGTGCCGTCAGTGGTGCATCCAGTCATCTAGGTGTGCAGGGTACAGTTTTATTGACCATACAAGACATATTGTTTCATTAAAGTGATTATGCAATAATCATGCTAATTAAATTTTTTATATATTATTCAATTAGTTATAAATATTGTTTTTTTGGTCGGGTGTAAAGGTGTAAAAAAAACAGACATCAGAGTACGTCAGAACATCAGTTTGAATTTTATCGGCTTATGGGGCTAATTAATAGCGTCAGAGTCTAATCTTTCGCTATAGTTTCCTGTGCAGAAAAACCACAATATTTGTTGATTATTACTATGAATAACAAGCATTCCGCCGTTTAAAAATAATAAATAAATTGCTTTGTTATTTATAAATATTTGATTTTAAATGTAAATAGCTGTTTAATAGTTGTGTATGACATGGTTTTTCTGTGTCGTATCCTTGCTTCTTACGGCACCGGAAGCTAACAAAATGATATAAATTGCTATGAAATTTCAGAAACATAACAACACAGTATTAAATGCGGAAGACAAATTTGGTTATGGTCGTGGCAACAGCGCACGCCCGGATGATTTGACGCAGCTTGGTGAGCGTGCAGTAAAGTTACTCAATGATAAAAATCTTAAGGTCAGTAAAGTTAAGCCTTTTTTTTGGTCGATGGTAGAAGCTTATGTCGATCGTTTTGAAATCTACCCTTTTGATATCAACAGAGCTTTAATCAGTTACTTCGAACTAAAAAATTATCCTGAAGAGATGATGCAGGATCTGATCAAGCAGTTGGAGACTCAGTTTGAAGAAGCGCATGGGCGTCCGTTACGAAAACCCTCCCAGTCTGCGCGTAAATCCAGTGATCTCGATGATGAAATAAAAGAATTGCGCGATAGTCTTAAGTACGCCGCGTTGGTCGCTGAAAGCGAAAAGTAATTTCTACCCTGTAAATTTCCTTCTGATTTTAGTGTTAGCAAACTCGTGTTTGTTCTAGCAAGCAATCGAGCATCTATTGTATTTTTCTTTAATCGTATAATGATTATAAATATTAACGTGTTACTATTTGTTCAGTATTTTTGAACGACTACCGTTGAATGATGCATCGCTTTTAAAGGGGCGCTTTGTGGAAAAAGATAAAATAGTTCAACAGGCATTGAATCAGTTAAATCGTTACGCGGATAACAAGATTCACATACCAGATAGCCTCCCAGTGTTTTCAATGGAGCAAGCAAGTTCGTCTGACACGGGTGTGCTGCTGGCTACTTATGATGAGATTAATTTTAGTCGTAAAATTGTCGCACAGTCCTGGGCGCCACAAAAAGATATCGATGCATTAATCGCGCAGATTAAATCGGTATCACCCGACGCCATATTATTTGCAGATTTCATCAACCCGGTCATGGCTGAAAAATTCCATCGGCGATCAATTTCATTTGTTGATTGTGTCGGTAACCTGTATATAAAAGATAAACAATTTAATTTTTACGTGAAGGGTAAAAAGCCGTCCAATCTACGCACTAAGCGTGTCCGTGGTCGGGCGTTTAATACAGCGGGATTAAAATTAATTTTTGCTATGTTTAGTCAGCCCAAATTTCTGTATGCGACATACCGTGATATTTCACGTGAAGTAAATATTGCCTTAGGTAGTGTAGGTCCGGTGATGGATGACCTATATGCATCGGGTTATATTCTAGATGATGGGCAGCGCCGACTAGTCAATAAAAACAGGCTATTTGAACGTTGGGTTGATGGTTACCTTGAGAAATTACGTCCAAAGCAAATTTTGGCCTGCTACACGGCTGAAGATGACAACTGGTGGAAGAATGCTGATCCCGCTGAGTTTAGAGGTGTTTGGGGTGGAGAGGTCGTCATCGCTAAATCAACACCGTTCATGGTGCCGGAAACGATCAGTTTGTATTTTAAGTCGGATGAAGATGCTAGAGGTTTTGCCAGCCAGCATGGGTTACGGGAAGATAATGAAGGAGATGTCTGTTGTTATAAAACGTTCTGGCCGCAACAGTCTGGCGGCCCTGAAGATATAAGCCCGATGATTATGTATGCTGATATCGTTGATTCAATCAATCCTGGAAGTTGGGATGTAGCTAAGACTTTTTATGGTGAAGCAGTTGCGCACCTGCTTACTGATTGAGGTAGCGGCATAGTCGCAGCTACCTCAGTGGGGATGTGACTTTCTCTACTCTTTTATCTCCGTCATCTTTTCGATAACGATGGGGGTGCGCGGAACATCTTTTGCGAAAGATCCACCGGGTCCGGTGGGTACACGTGATATGGCACCAACAATATTCTCACCTTCGATAAC
>WTCC01000235.1 GCA_013138755.1 Gammaproteobacteria bacterium | reverse complement strand
GATTTTCAGATGTATGATGGCTGGTACTAGTATGTTGTTCATCCTCTATTGTATCGCTTGACGCAATAGCTGAAGGTGTCGAAGATGATGACACGTTTGAAACGTGTAATTGTATTTTGGGTAGTATACCTGCATCGATTAGAAGCTTGTTGGTGGAATCGTATAGGTCATCAAGTTTGTTGGCTACTTGAGCATCGAACATACCAAATAATATTTTTTTATTGCTATTGTCAAAAACGTCAGTTAAGGCATCATCAAAAGCCTGGCAGAAGTTGGTAGGATCGAGAGCATCTGACTTAAAGATAATATTTGTTTTTTGTGAGAGCTCTTTAAGCCGTAATTCAAGCTGTGACAATTGTTCCATATATTTGCCAGCAGCGCGTTCACCTACACCTTTAACCAGAACAAGACTCTCCATATCATTCTGTCCGACAAGGCTTAGTTCGTCCTCATTAGAAGATTGTTGGCTATTGTGTTTCTGTTCAAATTCGTCGGCAGGCAACAGGTATTCTTTTACATTGTTGCAGAAGTCCGCAGTGATTGACCCCTTGAGAGTTCGAACTTGATTCATCAATTCAAAATAGCGAGTCTGAATTTCGTTGTTATCTGCTTCGTTTGATATGTTAAATAATTTGTCCTGTGCGGAATTTAATAAACTGCTGATCAGGTCAGGAAAAAGAGCATTGATATTAGTGTTGATTTCGATAACCAATTGATCAAACGAGTTGGTACCTTTTTCTTGGCTATCTATTTGATTTTTATTGGTATCACTCATGAAGATTTATTCCGTGTACTTTTATTGCAGCCTTATTTTTTATAGGGTTTCTTGTTATTTACCAGAGTATAGCTGTTTGTTGTGAAAACACAGGCGCTGAGTATAAATTTGGATGAGGATATATTCTGGGTAATTATCACGTGTTCAATTGCAACTGTTTGATAAAAAGCTATGCTTTGTTGATAGTTGGGATTTTTTTAAATCAGACATTAATGGTCTGAATTAAGTAAGTGATAAGAGATGTTTAAGTGATGAGTGAAGAGTCCGTAAATAAACCGGAAATATTGGTGGTCGATGATTCAAAGGTGATTCGTCTTGCTGCAAAAAAAATGCTGGGTAGCGATTATGAAATTCATCTGGCTGAAGATGGTTTGATCGGTTGGGAGATGTTGCAGCAGAATAGTAATATTTCTGTGGTATTTAGTGACTTGATTATGCCTAATCTGAGTGGCATGGAATTGCTGGAGAATATTCGAAGCTCAGGCGATGACCATATCGCAAATCTACCTGTCATCATCATGACGGGACACGATGACTCGGAGAGTGGCAAACAAAAAGTTTTTGATGCGGGTGCGACAGATTTTGTTAGTAAGCCGTTTGAATCTATCGATCTGGTCAGTCGTGCTAAATCGTATGCGCGCCTAAGCCGCAAGGTGGTCGAGCTTGAAAAGAAAACGGGCTACGACAAGCTCACCGGCCTATATAATGCTCACTTGCTTGAAGAGCAAGGTGCAAAAGCTTTTTCATTTGCTGATCGTCATAAACTTTATATCAGTGCGGCATATTTTGAAATTAAAGATTTTCAGGATTTCTTTTTAAATTACGGTAAAAATGTTGCTCAACATATCATCGTAGCGGTAGGAAAACGTCTGCAGGATGTCATGCGCGAAGAGGATATTGCTGCGCGATTAGGTGTTGCTAAGTACGCACTTATCTTACCTATGACAAATAAGCATAAGACGGAATTGGTTATTACGCGTGTTCGTGAAAGCATCAATAAACTGGTGTTTGATACGGGTAAAGAAAAGATAAGGGTAAACTTCGTCGCTGGTTATTCGTCTTCTGATCTGAATGGAGAGTCCAGTTTTGCAGAGATGACGGAGCAGGCCGAGGATGCTCTGCAGAGAGCGATTATTTCTTCGACCGAAAGTGTCATCTGTTTTGATGATGAGATCGAGATCGATGAGCCTGAAGTTGTTATTACTGAGCAAGATATCGAGCAGGCATTCACACATATTCTTGAAGGAAACTTCTATCAGATTCCTGAGACTCACCTGGCGACAGTGGTAGAACGTTTTTCACCTTTCATGCAATATGCAGAGAATCAGGCTGAGTTAGAGCTTTCTGATGATTCGACAGAGAGTAATATAGCGTTATAATGATTTATACGTTTAACAGTTAAAAATACCCAAATGTCACAACAAGTAAAATCACTATCAGCAATAGAAGCCTGGCAGATCTGCCAGAAAGACCCAAGAACATTATTGATCGATGTTCGTTCAAGTATGGAGTACCTGTTTGTCGGGCACCCTCAGGGGGCTATCCATATACCATGGATCGATGAGCCTGACTGGGTTATCAACAAAAATTTTGCCACCGAGATCCGGAAGCTGGGCCTGGGTGGCCTGCAGGAAACAACGGGCGATGTGGCAATTATTTTAATCTGCAGGAGTGGTAATCGTTCTGCCGAAGCGGGTAAAGCTTTAATCGATGCCGGCATATTGAATATTTATAATATCGATGAAGGTTTTGAAGGTAAGCTGGATGAGGCGCATCATCGTAGTTCTGTTGGGGGTTGGCGTTTCCGTGATCTTCCATGGGAGCAATGTTAAAAATAGTGAAGAGTGAACAATGAATAATTAAAAACACCGCAATGCGGTGTTTTTTTTGGTATGGTGTTTATCATGAGTGAAATAAAAAAAACAGATAAGGAATGGAAATCGCAACTGACCGATGACGAGTATCGTATTACCCGTGAAGCAGGTACTGAGCCTGCATTTACTGGCAAATATTATAATAATAAAGATACCGGTATGTACCATTGCAAGTGTTGCGGTGAGTCTTTGTTTAAGTCTACAGAGAAATATGACTCTGGTTCAGGTTGGCCAAGTTTTTATAAACCAAAAGATGGTATGGCGCTAGAAGAAATCAAAGACTCTGCTCACGGCATGATTCGCGTTGAGGTGCGGTGTCCAAAATGTGAGGCTCATCTCGGTCATGTGTTTGAAGATGGCCCGCAACCGACGGGGTTGCGTTATTGCATTAATTCCATGTCGTTGGATTTTGAGAATGAATAATTTCTGCAAATAAACTAATCATCTCCTGGTTGCACCTCATAAATGGGCTCGCGAAAAAAAAGCATTGTTTATTGATGGGTGTAAAGCAAGATCAATTAAAGTGTCTCGTCATTAGGTGGTGCCAGTATCCAGCTAGTACGGCACGTACGGAGCTCTAGTAATATCGCTAACTTAACCATGGAAACCGGCTAAAAATATGCTGGCATGATGGCGATTAATTTTGGTTTGTGGTTTTTTCTTGCGTCTTTGGTGCTCTGGGGTATTTGTTGTTTTGCACGGACGCGTTATTAGAAACGTAGGTCGTGCACTGTCCGACAGATTACGGTTTGCTAACGTATAAGCGGCGGACAATGCCCGACTTACTGCAAGTACATATATGTTTTTTATATGAACTCTAGTTTACAAAGGCTTGTTGGCGAAAAAAATTAGCAACAACTTCCGCCACCACAATCACCAGGTTTCACTGCTTCAATCGTAGCCGATAATACATAGTCTTCAACACCGCGTCCTGGTGCCCAGTCTTTTA
>WTCC01000131.1 GCA_013138755.1 Gammaproteobacteria bacterium | reverse complement strand
AATAAGGACTTTTTTATCAACGGTTATTTACTGTCCAGTACATGACTTAAACAATTTTTTTTAAAACATTGATATATCTCAAATTTTTTAAATCTATTGACTCGTCGTTGTAACGAAACAATTGATCAGTGAAAAATAAAGCAACAAACATGCCCAAATTAAAAACCATATAATAAACAATCAGTTAGATAAAAAATAACCATGTAGATTTAAATAGTGTAAGGATTACCTTACAAATCTTTAGAGTTCTTTACATAAATTGACAATTACTCCATGGTTCGGAGCCCGTCACACCAGCATTTAAACGCTCATTCAGACACAATCAAAAACTGTTAAATAATTCGACAGCACTGTCAATAATTCAACAACTACTTGCTGGCTATAATGGTTCGGTTAGCGGCCTTTGATGAAATCTTTAGCAGCAAAAGATCCAGGCCCAATGCCAGTAATTTATACCCGGTATAATTAACTCTTTGTTTATCTGATACTTATTCTTTGCATCGCCCTGAGACATGCTTCATCCTTCATGATTCCAGCACTGTATTCGGCGGTTCTTTTGATTTAAATCAATAAAATATAGTGAGTTAAAAAGTGTAAAGTATTTATTAATTTTTCTCATAAAACACTTGACGTGGGAAATATTACCACGCATAATTAGGGTGCATGGGAATTTATCCCACACTTACAAAGGGCTGAGAATAATATAATGAAAATATATCAAAAACACTTCGACTTCACCGCATTGTTAATGATTGTAACTGCTTTTATTTATTTAGTAATACTCATAATAAACGCCTAAAAAAAATAAATCGTGAGGAACGAGTAGTGGCACAAGGATGTGCCGGGCACGAACCAAAGGACGGAATTATCATGTTAACCCCAGAGGGGTGAGTCTTATGGATGAGACGAATAACAAATTACAGGCACTCAACGGCTAAAGAAAAAAATGGGTTAGCGACAAAGTCTAATAGTTATCGTTTGTCACTGATCCTGGCCCGATGGAACGGACGCTGCTTATTCTTTTTTGGACATTATTTAACCACTCCTTTACTAATGGCACTTACTTAAGGTGTTTGAGGTTGTTTTTTTACTAACCACCCTGTCATGAGAGTTTTTTGTTATGTAGGTTGGTGCTGAGGCACGAAGCCCAACAGGCCTGGCGGGCTGTTTCTGGCACCATTGTTGGGCTTCGTGCCTCAGCACCAACCTACGAAAACCTGCTTTTGTGGCTATTTATAGATTAAGTAAGTGGCATTACTCCCCTTTCCCTGTAACGACCGCATTATCCTCAGCTATTACAGGCTATACTTTTTGACCAGCTCTTCAAGCTGTTTAACTCTGCCGGGATGTTTTTCTAACCAGTTGCCGATAGCCTTATCCTGACTGCCCTGAAAAATATAATACACAAAAGTCTCATCCAGCCCCTGCAGATACACCTTATTGTAAAAGACGACATAACTGTCCATAACAAATGTCTTTTTCTGGTTTTTGATTTTCGCCGTGTTAAGTTGTTTAAAAAGAGTTTGATACTGTGCCTTTATTATTTCAAAGACCATCTCCTTCTCAGTTTTGTCTAACAGGTTTACTCTCCGGGCAAGCAAGGCTGTATCCACTGACTGAAAGTCACCTTCATCCTTTTTATTATTTTTTACCACTTCGCTGCCAAGCAGGTCATTAATATTCTTTCGTATCAATGCAGCCGGCCCCTGTTTTGGCTCCAGTAGCAGGGCCAGGCTCAGCGACAGAAGCGCCGGCGTATGATAATCATTCATATAATACAGAGTACCCAGCTGAAAATGGGATGCGGCATGACTGGGATTTAAACGTATTGCCGCTTTGAAGGATTCAGCGGCTAATTCCGGCTTATCCAAATAGGCATAAGTATCGCCCAGACGATATTGAATTCTCGGGTCTTTCGGATAGACACTGCTGGCAAAACGATAGGTTCGCAAAGCATTCCAGGGATCATCCAGAAGCTGATAAGATTTGCCTGTTAACAGATAGATATCCGCCAGGTGCTCAGTTTTGTATGTTGCTGCCCGTTTGCTGAATTCCAGGCTCTTTTTGAATTTTTCCAGCAACAGATAGGATTCTGCCATGGAATACATAGCCTCGACATTATCGGGATTTAACTTAAGCACCTGCTGTAATTTTTGCAATGCGGGGTTGAACTTGCCCTGCTTGAAGTCTAACTCCGCTTGCTGTAATAACTGTTTTTCCGCCTGACCAGCCGGAACGGGGGTTCTTTCAGCCGGAGCCAGTGCAACACTGCTACAACCGCTGATAAGAAAGAAGAGTGTAATGACCCAGGTCAATCTTAAAACCATCATTCTGGTGTATATATACATCTTAATATCTCCGTCATACAGGTTTTATATTTAAGATGAACAAGTCTGCCGGTGTTGTAATACTATTTATATTGCCCGGAATGTTTCAAACAGCCAGTGCATTGGAACGCACCCGACTGGGCCTGGTAAAAGAAGGTGAGTTTTCATTATTAACCGGTCTGGAGTACCAGGAGGGTGATTATGGTACGCCTGAAAGCACCTCTTTATTGCGCATTCCCCTCAGCATTACCTATCGAAAGACAAATTTCAGCCTGTTTGCTTCAATGCCCTTACTGTTTGCCTCGAGCGATGGAGATATTATCACTAGCAACAAAACATCCATGCCTAAAATGACCGAAGTACCGTCTTCTTCAGGCAAAGGACAGCAAACTGCTGCGGGTATTGGTGACATTGTATTATCCGGCTCTTACTATTTCCCGACTGATTTCCGTAATGAAACCAGCTATCGGTTAACCGCATCCCTTAAGCTCGGTACGGCTGATGAAAGCGAAGGACTTGGTACCGGTGAAGATGATTATTCCATTGAAGGCGGCGCTGTA
>WTCC01000065.1 GCA_013138755.1 Gammaproteobacteria bacterium | reverse complement strand
CTTCATCCAGCGAAGTGTCGACAGTGTTTGCCAATTACCAACAAGCAGGTGTGTTGTTACCGGATATGTTGTGTGATGCAATTGTTCAGGCATGTGGTGAAAAGTTGAAATTTGTTCATTCTGATATCGATAGTCTTCAAAGTTTGAATGGTAGATGGCATTGCCTCTCTGGGAGTGTTTTGGTGACTGAAGCCAAAGTGTTAGTGATGGCAGGTGGGAATAATATTAATAGTTATGGTCTTGATATCAATTTTCCTGTTGAAAGCGTACGTGGCCAGGTCGCAGAGTTATACACTAACAAAGAATCGAAAAAAATTAAGAAAGTGATTAATTCAGATGTTTATCTGACACCAGCTTTGCGAGATAGGCATTATCTCGGTGCGACATATTCTCGTAATAATTTTAACCTCGTTGTGGATCCGGAGGAGAACAAGAGGCTACTTGAATCATTTGATAGAGTCTATGGAAAAGTCTTTAATAGCGATTCTGTCAGCAACACCTGGGTTGGGTTTCGGGCCATGTCAAAGGACAGAGTGCCTATAGTTGGAGCCGTTCCTGATCAGAAATTTTTTGTGGAAGAGTATGCTGATATCAAGCACGGTAGAAAGAATAAAAGCTATAACCCAGCCGAGTATTTGGATGGTTTATATATATCGGCAGCCCATGGCTCACGGGGTTTTACCAGCAGCTTCCTGAGTGCTGAAATTATCGCCGCGCAAATAACGGGGGAGCCTGCTCCTGTTAGTAAGCGAATACTGGGTTACTTACAGCCTTCAAGGTTTATTGTAAACGATCTTAAGCGTAGATGAATCTTCATCGTCAATACTTAATAGTGTTTCTTCTAGTGGTTTAGGTTGCTCTATACCGTAACCCTGTCCGTAGTCTACATTCATGTCTTGAAGTTTCTTAATGATCTGATCATTTTCAACATATTCAGCGATGGTCTGGATTCCCATGACATGACCAATTTCGTTAATTGCTGATACCATCGCGTGATCGATATTATTGTTAACCATGTCTGCAACGAAGCTGCCATCAATTTTGAGGTAGTCTACGGGTAAATTCTTAAGGTATTGAAAAGATGATAAGCCGCTGCCGAAATCATCAAGTGCAAATTTAAAACCGACGAATTTTAATTTTTTTATAAAACTTTTAGCTTGCTGAAGATTTTTTATTGCTGTCGTCTCTGTGATTTCAAAACATATGGTTTTTGTATCAATCCTAAATTTTTCAGCCGTGCCATTAATGTAATCAATAATTTTCTCGTCACATAAAGTGTTGCCAGATAGATTAATGGAATAGTGTGTATTGTTAGAGTCTTCATCAGCATGTTTGTGAATGAATTTGAACGTTTCATATATAATCTTCCGGTCAACCGAACTCATCAGATTATAACGTTCTGCAGCTGGTATGAAAGCATTGGGCTGAACGAGATTATTATCTTCGTCCAATAAACGAACTAAAATTTCATAGTGGCGTGTATGCAGATGGTTATTTTTGAGAGGCACGATAGATTGAGCGTATAGTCGTAATCGATTATCTTCGATTGCCTTTTTGATGCGTGTAGCCCAGTAATTCTCTTCCTGGCGACGAATGAGTTCGCTATCTTGTTCTTCGTAGAGATATACGCGACCACGGCCTTTATCTTTTGCTGTATAACATGCCAGGTCAGCTTTTTTAATAGCGTCTGCGGCATCTGCCGTGCTCTTGTTAAGCGGGCTTATTCCGATACTAACGCCAAGGTTATAATTGCAGCCTTCCCAGAAAAATTCCAGATCAGATATAGATTTGGTTATGTTGGTTGCAATTCTAAGTGCACTGTCATCGTTACAGTTTTGTAAAATCAGTCCAAATTCATCGCCACCCAATCGTCCCAGGATGTCATCGTTACGTATACATGATTGTATCAAGGACGTTACTTGTATTAGACATTGGTCGCCAGCACTGTGTCCGGCTGTATCGTTGATAAGTTTAAATCTATCCAGGTCCAGATAGCAGAGTACGTGTTTCTGGTTGTCGTGAATGGCGCCGTAGACATGGTTGCTTAATTCGGCATCAAAAGCATCCCTGTTTAACAAGTCGGTTAGTGGGTCGTGTGCTGCTTGATGTTTTATTTTATTTTCAAGTTGACGACGTTGTGTCTCATCATGGAAAACAATAACGATGCCTTCTGTGATTCCAGATGTATTTAAGATGGGAGAGATGGAACTTTCGATGTCTTTTTTATTGCCGTTCTTATTGACGAGTTTTAGTATACTTTTATTTATGGTAACTCCCTCATCAAGACATGACATAACGAGTTCATGCATTGCTTCCTGTGTGTCGATATCTTCTATCAAGAAGACGTCTTGTATGGATTTGTTTTTCGCTTCTTCGAGTGTCCAGGCAGTTAATGATTCTGCTATGTGATTCATGTATTCTATCTTACCATTGCTGTTGGTGGTGATTACTGCGTCGCCGATTGAATGCAAGGTTACTTCAGCGCGCTCACGTTCTGATTTGATATCGTTCACCAATTGCATATTGATGATAGCCATCTGAACGCTCTGACTAAATTGTGTCATCAGTTGTTCGTCAACATTATCAAAATCATCATGTGATCTAAATACTGCTATTGCACCGTAGGGTTCGTCTTTCAAAGTTACTGGTGTCAGTAGCGCGCATGTGGTTGCAAACTCTTCAGGTAACTGTGATTGAGCACGTGGGTCAGAATCAAGATTATTGATCAATAGATTTTTGTTGTTCATTATCGGCCACGAAAATAAATCATTATCATCGATGTCATAGTGAGTATTTTTTAAGTTTTCAATCTCTATGCCGCTGGTCGATAGAAAGCTGTATTGTTCTTTATTTTTACGCAGCACGGGGAAAGCACATATGTGTGAGTTGGTGATCTCTTTTGCAGCATGGCAGATATTTCTGAAGAATTCGTTTTTGTTATAACCCTCGGTGATCAGACGAGCAATCCAGTCGTCTATGAGTGAAAGGCCCTGCTGATATCGTTTGCTATTATTTATTTCGATCTGAAGTTCTAGTTCGATAATGGCACGTGATGTAGCGATGGTTAATATGTTTTCAGCGAGGTTCGTATCCGGTATGGGGGAGTCGCTACCAATGGCAATCATCCCGATGACATTTTCTTTTTTGTCGAGCAAACTTATACCTATGTAACTGACCGCGTTTTCTAGTAGCGTGCGACTGCATCCAGGAAAATAATTAGAAAAGTCATCACCGAGTACGAGGCGGCCATTTTTTATAACTTCTTCACAGGGAGTGTCTTGTATCTGATACGCTATATTGCTAGTAAATATCCCATGATCAAGCAGTCCTATGATTTCAGCTATGCTTCCTGAGCTATTGAATTTGGTCAGGTAAGAATATTCAACATCAAGTGCTTTGCATAAGGCGTTGAGTAGAAATAAGACTCTGTCTTCATCGTTGTGACCGCTGCTATTTTTATCGATATTGACGAGGTGGTACAGTGCTTTTTCAGTTCTTGCTCTCTGATTTACCTCATCACTTAGCTTGTTGTTGCTGGAAGATAATTCTTCTTTGTTTCTCTGTAAGTTTATAAAGATATAGATGATGTAAAAAATAAGATAAATCGTACTGAGGAATAACAGTAGATGATAGGTCTGTGTGTCAGCACTTTGTTCTGCTTTTAAATCGCTGATTATATTCTGTAGTAAAGCGATTTTATTTTCTACCCTGAGAGAGTTGAATTGATTTAATACATTATCGATTTCCGGAAGGCGCTCTATTATCATTAAGCTATGGTTGATTAAGGCATTGGTATCTGTGTCTGGATCGTTGTTGAGTTTGTCAATTAGTGTGTAAATTTTATTTGCGATATTGTTTTTTGGACTTTCGTTATATTCCAGTAGCAAGGTGATCAATTCAGCTGTTAATCGTTGTTTATCGTTCGATACAGAGTCTGGGGTTTCTGCGTAAAGCCTCGTGCTCCGATTGAATATGTAAAATAAAGAATTTTGTAAGATCGAATGATGTGTCTTAAAATCTTCGACTAACAATGATTCATTTTTGATAATCTGCTTCAGGGTTGTAACTGGCTCGTGGATAACGCTAATGTTTTTCGTGCTTGCCGTACTTAAACTATTGATGTTTTCATTAAGAGATATCAGTGTTTCATTTAGGTTGTCATAACTCTGAATCTGATTGCTTCGGTAGCGTAATAGGTCGCGGTGAAGCTGAACCTGAAGATCTTGTATCTTTTCAATTGTCGACAGTGTCGTATCTAGAGAAGAATCGCTAAAAACGCTTTTATAAAAGAAGAAGCATATGATCGATAATAGTAGAGCAAAGCCTAACCAGTGATTTAATTTCCTGTTCTTCATAAGGTCTTGTCCAGAAGTTTATTATCGTATTTACCGGTTAGTGATCTTAGAAATGACTCGATTAAAGATATTTCGTCAGGGGTTAGCTCTCGTCCAATCTGAGTTTTTCCCATAATGCTAATAACCTCTTTAAGTGTTTCTGCGCTGCCATCATGTAGATAAGGCGCGGTGACTGCAATATTTCTTAGAGAAGGGACTTTGAATACGAATTTGTCCATTTGCCTGTTTGTAGTATTGAATTTTCCAAAGTCTGGTCGACCTATATTTCCGCGCTCTGCCAGGTAATCATAAAATATGCCGAATTTTTGGAAGAGATTGCCACCAACGTTGACTCCCTGGTGGCATGATATGCAGCCATATTCCTTGAATAGAGTGTAACCTCTGATTTCTGATTCTGTGAGAGCATCGTTTTCATTTCGTAGATAACGATCAAAACGAGAGTTAGGTGTAATCAATGTTTTCTCGTACTCAACAATCGCATCGGTGATGTTTCCCTTTGTTATTGTTTCTTTATAAATATTTTTAAAAATCTTTGATAGATTTTTATCCATGGTCAGTCGTGAGATAACATTATCCCATGTGTTGTTAAACTCATGAGTATTGTGCATAACCATTTCAATCTGGTCTTCTAGTGTTTTCGCTGCCCCATCCCAATTTTGTCTAAAGTTGTATCCTGCGTTGAAGATGGTGGGGGTATTGATTATATTTTTGTCGGCAGCAGAAGAGATGCCCATGGTTACATTGTCATCGCCACCAGCTTCGAGTTGATGGCACGTTGCACACGAAATAGTTCCACTTTTGGAAAAACGGGTGTCAAAAAACAGTATTTTGCCGAGTTGTGCTTTTGGTTTATTAACCTCGATAGTCTGTGGAATTGGTGAAATGGGCTCACGTTTGATGGTCTGATTCGTCTCAGCATAGGCGAACGTTGTACTCGACGAAAATGCCAGTGTGACTGACAATTTAAGGAGTGGCTGTACGCATGATTTTAATATGTGCTTAATTGTTAACATACCAAGGTGAAATCGCTGTAAAATCGTTGTTTTATATATAAAAAGTTTAATCTAGATATTAGTCAATTTATGAGAGAAAACCTGTCAGATATGCCATTCAGAGGTTTATTTTTGTTGTTTTTAAGTGTTTTCTGGTTAAACCCAGCTTTTTCAGCCTGTGATGACGAAGCGGGTCCAGCAGTGAATTGGGCAAATTGCCATTTCACTGATCTGGATCTGAAAAACAAAGACTTATCTGATGCTGTTTTCACCGGTGCCTCATTCAATAATGCTGATTTTACTGATGCCAGATTAGACAATGCTGATTTCAATTTTGCTAAGTTTGAGAACGTACGTTTTGACAGTGCTAGGATGCCCGGCGCAAGATTAGTGGCAGTCAAAGCCAATGGCGTTAGTTTTAAGAATGCTATGTTGGATAATAGCCGATTCAGCCGGTCGATTTTGAATCA
>WTCC01000027.1 GCA_013138755.1 Gammaproteobacteria bacterium | reverse complement strand
CATGACGGCATTGCTGCCATGGTTACTTTTATTGCCACTATTGCTTCCGCTCCTAAACTCGATCACGGCATTATGATTGGCGCGATACTGGCCATTGTTCTGTATTTGTACCGTACTATGCAGCCGCGTGTTGCTGTTCTGGGTCGATACAAAGATGGCACTTTGCGTGACATCGAAATAAATAAAGATCTGCCAACGGATGAAAATATTATTGCTGTTCGGTTTGATGGTTCACTGTATTTTGCAAATGTTTCATACTTTGAAGATACCATGTTAAAAGCGGTGGCGACTTATCCTGATGCCAAATATTTGCTGGTGGTCGGTGATGCAATAAACCAAATAGATGCCTCGGGTGAAGAGGTGCTGCATCATCTGGTCGAACGTTTACAAAGTACTAATATGACAGTTGTGTTTAGTGGCTTAAAACGTCAGATTTTGCTGGTAATGAAGGCAAGTGGTTTGTATGAAATTATCGGTGAGCAAAACATTTTTGCTAATGAAGATTTTGCATTAGATGAAATATACAAACGATTAGAGCTGGATGCGTCAGGTGAAGCCTGTCCATTAAAGCGTCAATTAGAAATTAATCACGAGACCGTTTAATCTCATAGTATCTGGTTACATCAAAATCACAGGTAATGGGGCTGGATAACGAGGCTGTGATAGTATTTTTATAATCATCAGCTATAAAATATTTTTGCCGCAAAAAACGCAAAATAACGCAAAGAAACAAGATGATTTTTTATTTGCGCTTTTTGCGTCCTTTGCGGCTAAATATTTTTCAATCCCTTTTATAGTCTGTAAAGATTAAATTTCATATATTAGTAGCCGCTAATTTGCTATTATACCCACCTTTTTTACCCACCCCAAAACTACCGAGGTGCGCATGTTCGATTTGGGTTGCCAAAATCGTGTTTGTTTCCAAAATGAAATCCTTTCCGGTTTAACCGTTGCCCTGGCACTGGTGCCGGAAGCGGTCGCGTTTGCTTTTGTCGCCGGTGTGGACCCACTGGTGGGTTTATATGCGGCTTTTATGGTTGGTTTACTAGCCGCTATTTTTGGTGGTCGCCCTGGTATGATCTCGGGTGCAACCGGTGCCATGGCAGTGGTAATGGTGGCGCTGGTGGCTGAGCACGGGGTTGAATTTTTGTTTGCTGCAGTGGTATTAACGGGTCTTATTCAAATTCTGGCAGGCATCTTACGACTGGGTAAATACATTCGCATCGTACCGCACCCGGTGATGTTAGGTTTTGTTAATGGCCTGGCCATTGTGATTTTTCTTGCTCAAATACCGCATTTCCAGATTCCTGGCAGCAATGGTGAGTGGTTGGCGGGGCAGGACTTGATGATTTTTGGTGGTCTTATTGTGCTTACCATATCGATAATTTATTTTCTGCCAAAACTAACAACGGCTTTTCCGTCAGCGTTGGCAGCGATTATTGTGGTTTCATTGCTGGTTATAGGACTGGACGTGAACACCAATACCGTGGGCGACCTTGCCTCCATTAAAGGTGGTTTTCCGACATTTCATCTTCCAGAAGTCGCGTTTAATCTGGAAACATTAAAGATAATATTGCCGTACTCAATTATCCTGGCAGCAGTAGGTTTGATTGAGTCATTATTAACAATGAGCCTGATTGATGATCTTACCGGTACGCGCGGTCGTGGTAATCGCGAATGTATTGGCCAGGGTATAGCCAATTCAGTCACGGGACTGTTTGGTGGCATGGGTGGCTGTGCCATGATCGGGCAGAGCATGATTAATGTGAACTCAGGCGGGCACCAGCGTTTGTCGGGCATTGCCGCTGCCCTGTTTTTACTGATGTTTATTATGTTTGCTTCCGACCTGATCGAAATCATTCCCATGGCGGCGCTGGTCGGGGTGATGTTTATTGTTGTATTTGGCACCTTTGAATGGTCCAGTTTGCGCATTATTGGCAAAATCCCCAAAACCGATGCTTTCGTGCTGATACTGGTTTCAGCTGTGACTGTATTCACTGATCTGGCGATTGCTGTTGTCGTGGGTGTTATTGTATCGGCGTTATTTTTTGCCTGGGAACATGCCAGCCATATCAATGTAAAAAGTTATGATGATGAAGATGGTTCCAGAGTCTATGAATTAAACGGGCCGTTGTTTTTTGGTTCAGTGAAAAACTTTCTTGACCTGTTTAATCCTGCTGATGATCCAGATGATGTCATTATCGAGTTCCAGAATTCACGCGTAGCCGATCACTCTGCCATTGAAGCGATTGATAACCTGGCTGAAAAATACATTAAAGCAGGTAAGAAATTACACCTGCGTCATCTTAGCCCGGAGTGCGCAGTATTATTGACCAAGGCGGGTGATCTGGTTGAAGTCAATGTTATGGAAGATCCAACGTATCATGTGGCGGATGATCAGCTGGCCTGACGTGCATAAGTTTATGTTTTATCTGACAGATGGTGTTAGGTCTGGAGTGACTGTTTGCGACACGAAAGAGACGTTGTTCGTCTTTCGTTATTCGTTGTTCGTTAAAAGCAAAAACATAAAAAAACCAATGGCTATGCAGCTTCTGCTGCTTGTTATTTTTTACGAATAACGAACGACAAATAACGAACAACGAACAACGTCTGTTAGTGGCCGT
>WTCC01000062.1 GCA_013138755.1 Gammaproteobacteria bacterium | reverse complement strand
GGTTGCGACGTAGGCTCCAGGACAATATCAATATTTGAACCCGTCCACTCGAGCTTAAAAGAGGAGCCAATTCTTTTGATTTTAGCTTGGCCTGATGGTGGTTCTACATGTTGTCTTTTCAATTCGTTTTTTGCTAATTCAACAAGTTCTGTCAGCTCACCTTGAATTGGTTCGTTAAGATTCACTTCGTGAGTCGTTGTATCATATCCACCTTTTATGCCCCAGGTATAAAGAGCGCCGGTCACAAAAAACATGATTGCTACTGGTAAGATAAAGGCTGCCAGCGAAGCATGTATTTTCATTAATGTAGAACGATTAATTTTTTCCATTATCAATTACCCCTGCTTCTTTTTATCTGCCTAACGTTCGATTTAGAATTTAATGTGGGTCTAATAAATGGGGTCGGTGATAATTGATAATCGTTCAGCAATGTAAATAGTTATCATTTGTCACCGACCCCTTTAATTTAGTGACCCTGTTAACGTTAATGGACTAACCAGATGGCAGGCAGCGGTGAGACCGCAGTAAGAGACCCTCTATATGTGTTTGCTGTAAGCGACTGACTTAACAGCTGCCATGACAGATGAAGTAGTCGATTTTGCTCATTGATTATTTTTTGGTTATTTATTTAACCGAAAAAATACACTAGTGCCTATTGACAGAGTTACGGCTCATATGTGTTATGTGCTGTCTACACGTCATACTATTTCAATTCTCATCTTCTGGCGGTTTAGTTAATACTTTTTTACCAGAAAACATAGCGGAAACAAGATTTTCTCCTTCTTTCAATTCCGTGATGACTACGGCAAAGATATGAACCATTATAAATAGAAGCAGTGTGTAGAAACCATAATAATGAATAGTAATGAATGGTTTACGAAATGCGCGCATCGCTTTATATGACTCTTCGTCATATAGCTCTTTCGAATAAGGTATGAGCGCTGCAGGGTCAATGCCTGGGGCGGCAATCCAGTTAGCTATCCACGATCCTATTGGCGGATAGTATATATCTGTACCAGCTAAGACCAACCCAGTGACGGCTTGAACAAGCAGTAAAAAAATCAGCAGAGTAACAGCAATGCGCCCCAGTGGGTTATGCCCCAGATATTGTTTTTGCCGCCCGCTGGTAAAATCAGTGATGTAATCTCGGGTTTCTTTTACGTAACCTTGCCTGAAGGGTAGGAATGCTGACCAGCGCGAATAACGTCCCCCGATAAAAGCCCAGATAATTCGCCACGACAGGTTGAGCGCAAACACATAACCCATCCAGACATGTACCGTCTTTAAGAGGATCTTACCTTCATTGGAAACACCGAGTAGCTTGGCATTGAGTATAACCACGCCAATAGCGATTAGTCCGATAACGCACAGCACGTTAATCCAGTGAAACCAGCGTACACCTGAGTCCCAAACCGTATAGATTTTAATGTTAGTCATGGGGCGCCTCTTTTATTGTGGCTTTGATAAATTGTTTAACCCTCTTTGATGCATTATTAATATGTTTGTTTCAAGCGCATAACGTTTAAGTTAACCGGCCATTTTATACAGAGCAGAGTGAAACGGCGCGGGGAACTTCCCCCAGTTTTGCACACATAGATTGTTATCACCCTTCACTTTAATCAATCGCTACTTCATAATCATTAGGACTTAAATAACCTAATGACGAATGTATCCTTTTTTGATTGTAAAATCCAATATATTCTACGATCATTGCGCGCAATTCCTTTTCAGTCGCATATTCATTCTTGTGAAATCGTTCTGCCTTAAATTGATGAAAAAACGATTCCATTTCAGCATTGTCGTTCATCACATTTTTTCGGTTCATGCTTTGTATAAGATAAAAGGGGTCGGTGACAAATGATAAGCGTTCAGTAATGTAAATAGTTATCATTTGTCACCGACCCCTTTAATTATTTAATTTCGATTGTTATGCCATTAACTCTCGTGCTTTCTGCTCTAACAATATTGTTCTCTGATTTATAAAATCTGCATAGTTTAGTGATTCAAAATTACGAGGAATGAGAGCGCTATCAAGATATTGATCTTTTCTAGTCGCTTCTATACTTGTTGCATAATCAGCAGGGGATGCATCTTTAATTTTGTTATTATCAGCTCTTGTGAGAAAGCAAATATTTGACAATGTATTAATTTCAGATCGAGTATTGCCTAGTTTTTTTAAGTGATTTTGAGGAAATATATGGTGATATTCATGCTTGCTAGCTTTTTTCAATACTTTGTCCAAATCAATTTTAGCGCCACTTAATATCATTTGTCACCGACCCCTTTGATCACTTTTTGAATTAAAGCTTATTCCTATTGCAATAATCGGCATTTTTAAATTCTATAACATTAGCACCTATATTAGGTACAGTAGGAAGCAATGATGTTAATCCTTGGACTATTTTTCTAGATAAACCTGCTTTTTGTTCATCGCTTCTGCCTTCCATTATATGAGAAAATACATGGATAAAATTTTCAACTTTATTTCCTGTTGAATATTTCTTAAACGAATTAACTCTTACTTTTATATCATTTTCATTAAACAGTTCAGTTGATTTTGCGGCCAAGTGGACTTGTTCAATAATTTTTTCTTCAGAATGTAATTCAAAAATACTTTCAGAACAATCTACTAAAAAATGAGGCATTGTTTTTCCTATAGGTATATC
>WTCC01000256.1 GCA_013138755.1 Gammaproteobacteria bacterium | reverse complement strand
CCTATCAATCGGCCGCCAATTTCTAATGTGGTGAAATGGCCGGTCAATAAGATGACACTTTTGTTATTAGCAATTGCCTCATCAAGATATTCTTTGCCTTCGATCTGGCATTGATCTTTTAAAACTTCACTGCTTTCAAACCACGCAACACCCATTTCAAAAATAGATATCCCCATACTTTTAAAAGCTTTTTTGTTTAGATCATCAATTTCCTGTTTGTTGAGATGGGGGTACGCCTGGATTAAATTTATACGCGCAGCGCGTCTTCTCGATGGCACGATACGGTAGATAAACATTCCTAAAAATGTGCCGATTGAGTAGATTGTAGATCTGGGAAGGTAAACAGCTAGTCGCAATAGACCGATAGCAATCCATAGTGGCCAGTGTTTTGGTGCCAGATAAGACCTAAACAGTAATGACTTGTCTATTTTCTTATTCACCTTATTGTTCACCGATGTCGCGAATCTGTTTGACCGATTTATTGTGCTTGTGGTGGTCTGGGCATTAACCATTTATTAATTTCATCGACATCTTTTATGTTAAGTGTTCCAGCAACACGTTTTAATTCCAGGCTGTTAGTGATGTAAGTGTGACGAGCAACAGAGTAATCACGTTGACTGCTGTACAGTAGCCTCTGAGAGATCAGGACGTCAACACTGGTTCGTGTGCCGGCATCGTATCCGGCTAATGTCGCGTCAAGAGATGTTTGCGTTGAAATGACAGCCTGGTTTCTTGCTTTGACCTGCGCGATATCGGCTTCCAGGCTCAGATAAGCACTTCGGGCTAAAGCGATAGTCTTTCTTTTTTCCTGTTCCTGTAATGCTTTTGCCTGATTGAGTTGAGACAGTTTCTGGCGGACTGTCGAACTGGTGAAGCCACCACTGTATATGGGCACGTTCAGTGAGAGAATGACTCTGGCGTCAGTGTTTTCACTGGCTGGAAGAGGTACACCACCAGGAAGACCTATATCACGTTCATCTGCATTCACAACGCCATAAGAGGCATTTAATCCCAGAGTTGGGTAGTGTCCGCCTTTGCTACCATCGTAGGCACTTTGTGCTGCATCGACAGAATATTGTGTGGCTAAAAGAGCAAAGTTGCCCTGTAATGATTTTTCTTGCCAGGCATCAATGTCCATAGGCTCAGGTATCGCTAATGGAAATCTTGGTTTGGCGATTTCCAGATTATCTGGATATACATTGATGATTACACGTAGTGCCTCACGCCTGTTTGATAAATCGTTGATGGCGATGATCTCGTCAGCAACAGAGATGTCGTAACTTGCTTGCTGTTCTTTTACATCGGTAATTGCAGATAGACCAACATTGAAACGTTCTTTACTTTGCTCTAGCTGCTGGCCAATGGCTATTTTTTCAGCGGTGGCTGTTTCTAAGTTGTCTATCGCCGTTAATACATCAAAATAAGCGGTGGCTACTCGGACGATGGTGTCCTGTCTGGCTGATTCCAGATCAGCAACTGCTTTTGCTGCAATCGCATCGCCTTCATCGAGGTTGTCAAATATGGTTTTGTCAAAAATAACTTGATCCAGATTGAGAGAGTATCCATCGCTGTTGTTGTCAGATTTAGTAACAGTTCCAGTTTTGTCATTTTCTGTTCGGCCTTGTTGATAGAACGCATTAAAGCCAATCTGTGGTAGTACTGCCGATGTACTTAGTGAAGAAGCTTCTATAGTTGCTAAATAATTAGCGTAAGCTGCCTGAAATGTCGTATCATTTTGTTGAGCAAGGTCCATTGTCTCACTTAGATCGAGAGCAGTTGATGTGAATGTGATAATACAGAGTGAAAAACCTGTCATTATTTGATGTAGCTTTTTCATATTTATCCCTTGGTTAAATGATGAAAGTAATTAATATGTTGCCATCTGATTGTTGACGGTTTGAGCCCACTGGGCAACACCGCCCGATAAATTAATAATATTACAGAAACCAGCCTGTTCTAGATAGCGACCGACGCTACGGCTACGTATACCATGATGGCATATAACCACTGTCTCGCGTGTTAAATCAAGTTCTTCTATTTCTTCAGGTATCTGTGACATTGGGATTAACATGCTGTTTTCAATTTTGCAGACATCAAATTCCCATGGTTGGCGAACATCCAGTAGCAGCGGTTGCTGTTCACAGCTGTCTAAATACGCTTTGAGTTGCAGCGCACTAAATTCACGCATACCTTAGAAGGTGAATGTTTGTTTGACAGGCTGGATTATTGAGTCGATAGAGGTTTCAAATAATTCGTCAACAGTCCAGTTGTTTTCATCGGTACGAGTTACGCGATATGCTGTCATTGCGGGGGCTTCACCCGTCACGATAAACATCCTGCCGTTAGGTTTTAACAGTTTTTTGTAACTGTCTGGAATGTTCTTCATCGCTGCGGCAATAACGATGACATCGTAATTGCGTTTCTGATTCCATGATTTACATGCATCGCCAGTCGTTAAGTTGACGTTGTTAATACCTAAAGATTGAAGATTTTTTTCAGCTTGTTCAGTAAATGCTTCATTTATATCAACAGTGTCTACGTGCATACCTAGTTTGGCCAGACAAGCGGTCAGGTAACCACTACCAGTACCGATCTCGAGAATTAAATCCTCTTCTTGTATGTTCATTTCCTGCAGAATACGACCATCAATAATCGGATTAGCCATAGTACACGGTGTATCGTCGAAACTACCTAAGGGTATACGGGTGTCAGCATAAGCAAGATTTTTATATTGATCAGGCGTGAAGATTTCGCGTGGTACTTCATTAATAACATCAAGAACCCGTGTATCCAGTACATCCCAGGGGCGTACTTGCTGTTCGACCATATTAAAACGTGCTTTTTCGAAGTCCATAGAACGCCTTCTTTCTTATCTCAAATTACGAAGATGAGCATTCTACCCTGTGATGGTCTGTCAGGGTAGGTGCTGTGCTTATTTATCAGCATAATTCCATGAAAAATTAGTGGTTAATGGTAAATAAAATATGCTAATTATCAAATGAGGTAGCGCTTTAGTCTTTATTGAGCGGCAGAATCGGGTATTATGGTGTTCTGTTATTTCCAAGAATAAAACTGGTTCAAATTTATGAGTGCTATCCCACAAGATTTCCTTGATCGCGCAGCTGAGCTGTCATCT
>WTCC01000347.1 GCA_013138755.1 Gammaproteobacteria bacterium | reverse complement strand
TTTCTATTACTTTTGATTCCGCCATGGCTGCAAAAAACCCCAGTTTATACGACCCGGCTATAAAAAAAGTCACCATCGGTGCTGGTGGAGAAAACGCCCGAACCGGCACCATAGCTGAACTACTGCTACCCAATGGCAAGGTACAATGTAGTTCCTGTCATGATGTGCACAATAATCTTGTGGGTCCCGGTGATAAAAATCAGCCATTTTTAAAAATCACAAAAGCAGGTAGTGAGATTTGCATGACATGTCACAACAAATAAAGATGGCTGACATACAAAGATAGAAGCAGATACGGCTACTGGTTTTAAATAATCAAAACCATTACCAGACCATGTAATATTCAACACCATAATTTTCACAAAATACAAAAGGAAAGAACGTGCATGTCAAACAACTTATCAGCCTGACACTCTTTACCACACTGGTCGCTACCAGCTATCTGAGCAATGAATCAATTGCCGCAAATGCAGAAAAAACCACACTGAATCCTTCCGCTGTTTTCAGTGGTAAACTGATTAAAACATTTAATTCTGGTGGTTATACCTATGTACATATTGCGACAGACAATGGCTCGGTATGGGCTGCAGGCCCGGTTACCAAAATAGAAAAAGAGGACAAGGTCAGCTTTACCGGAAAAATTGCAATGAGCGATTTTTACAGCAAGTCGCTAAACCGCAAGTTCGATACCATCTACTTTGTTGATGCATATATCATCAATGACATAAACACCGGTGTGATGACTATCGACCCGCATAAAAACATCAATAAAAAACAAGCTGCAGCACTCAAGTCATTTGCAAAAGCAGAAAACGGCCAGAACATTGCTGAAATATTAAAAAACAAAGACACGCTTGCGGGCAAAATAGTAAAAGTACGCGGCCAGGTCAGTAAATACACCGCGCAGGTTATGGGGAAAAACTGGATTCATATTCGTGACAACAGCAGTAATCAGGATATCTCCATTACAACCGATGCAAGCACAAAGCTAGATGACATTGTTCTGGTTGAAGGCCTGTTAGTACTTAACAAAGACTATGGATACGGTTATGTCTACGAAATACTTGTTGAGAATGCGAAGGTAAATGTTGAGCAGGCAAAATAACAGATGGTACGATTTACTTTAGCCATGGTTTGCTTTAGCCTTATTTATTTAATAATCATTCATTTATTGAAAAAACATCAATTTAAGAATAGTGTTAGCTGCATCAATTTAATCTGGCGACCTGTTATCGCTACAATAGATGGATATAATTGATTGAAATCAATATTTTTTACAGGTATAACCGTACCATTCATGGTGTTTAATAACTAAAATAAATTAAGGATGAAAAAATATATCCTCATAATACCTTTACTTATACTGTTATTCAGTAATCCTGTATCGGCTTTTGAGGACGAAACAGGATGTTTGCTCTGCCATAAATATCCCAAAATGGGACGTATTACCGAGCAAGGAATTAAAAGATCCTATCAGGTTATCCCCGGTATGTTTGGTTCTACCGTACATCGCAATGTTCCCTGTACCGACTGCCATAACTACATTAAACAACTGCCTCATCAAGAAATAAAAGAAGGTGTTCGTTGTGACTCTGAATGCCATTCAATTAAAAATCCGGCAACTGGGAAAAACTTTAGCCACAAGCCCATTTATAATACATTCAAAGCCAGCATTCATGGTCGGGATAAAATTGAAACAGGACTAGATGCCGATAAACCCTATTGTATAAGCTGCCATACCAACCCTATATTCAATCCTGACGAAGAAAAACCACCAAAACGTATTATTGATCGTTGCGTGGTGTGTCACGAAGACCGTAAGTTTGTCACCAACTGGTACAAACATACCAGCCGCCGCATCCGTGATGTTAAACGTTCACCGTCTGAAATTGTTGAATTATGCTCCAACTGTCACAGCGATAAAGCACTGATAGAACGTCACGTCGAAGCAGCCAAAAAGGAAGGTCGTGAGCTTGGCAAAAAATACCCTATTGCAGTTGAATCCTACGATGAAAGTTTTCACGGCAAAGTCACCCGTTACGGCTTCACTAAAGCAGCCAACTGCCTTGACTGTCATGCCAAACAGGATAACTACTACATGAATGTGCATGACATTCGCTCATCACGTGACCCTGAGTCACCTGTTCATGAAAACAATAAAGTTGATACCTGTCGTCACTGTCACATTCACGCAGATGAAAAATACGCACAATTTGACCCGCATCCCACCAGTAAAAAAGAAGCTAACGCTTTTCGTTATTACGCCAATATAATCTACGGCTGGGTAGGTGATATTGTTATTGCTTTACTGATAGGCATGGCAGTACTTGAAACTATCGGTCGACGTCGCGATGGTGCTGGCTGGATTTTACATAAAGGTTCATCCTGGTGGCGCAAGTCACCAAGAAACCGTGACCGGATTGAATAATAAAAGCGAAATACAGATGTTACCAGGCATTACATACAACTGAACTTATCAAACCAAAGTTGTTGGAGTACTAACATGAAACTATCGGCTGAAGCAAAAAATGTTCTGGAGACATCAATGCGTCTCAACAAAACAGATGACAAAGAGCGCGCGGAGATAGAGCAGCTCATCGACAACATACCCGATGATCGTGTCCTGTTTTACAAAAATGTGGTATCCAACCCGATCGGTGATCTGCCCCGCTATTCTATCCATATTCGTATTCAGCATATGCTGATCTTTGTTACTTTCCTGACGCTGGCGTTTACTGGATTGCCCATCGCCTTTATAGATCAGATATGGGCGCAACCATTAAACGACATGGTTGGCGGCATTGATATCTCACGCGTTATTCACCGCACCCTGGCCAGTGTAATGATCTTCGCCATGCTCTATCACGTGTTCTACCTGATGTGGATAGCGGTACGGGATGTAGCACGGGGACGCTTTGAACTGCAACGCAGCATTATTCCCACCTTCAAAGATGTGCGTGATTTCAAGCTGGACATGCAGTACTCTACCGGCCGACGTGATCAACGTCCTGAAATGGACAAGTTCATGTACAAGCAGAAGATTCACTACTTTGCGGCGGCTTTCGGCAACCTGGTAATGATCATTTCCGGTTCATCTTTTATCTTCCCGGAATTCTGGGCTACTATCCTGCCCCAAGGCAGCGCTTCCTACTTTCAGGAAATGATGCGTTTATCTCACCCGCATGAAGCTCTGCTCGCACTGCTGGTAATTGCTTTCTGGCACTGGTACAACGTACATCTGGCACCCGGACGCTTCCCCATGCAGTGGACCTTTCTTACCGGCAAGATTACCCGCGAACACCAGATCGAAGAACATTTTCTTGAATATTTGCGCAATCTGGTCGAACTGCCAGAAGAACGTGAATATTTAAATGAATTACTGGACGCTAGAGAACTTTCACCATCAACTGACAAAACCCTGAAAACAGCAGAGGATTCCATATGATCAAACAGATGACACCGCTGCAAAAAGCCTTTGCTTACTTCACGCTGATGGTGATTTTTTTCTGGACACTATTTGGCCTGTTTACCATCTGGCTATATTTGACAGAATATTACTAACGAATATCAGCTAAGGCAAAACCATGCACGCAATCAGCACCCAGCTTATTACTTTTGTTGTACTGACAGTATTACTGTTTATTCTTGTCGGTATTGTAATGCTGGTTTTGATTGACCACAAAAGCAAAATACCCGGCGAGTTCCAGCACAACCCGTTCAGCATTACAGGTGTGCGCCGCGAACACCCGGTGATTGCTTTTGTCACCACTTTTATTCTTGGTGCCATTATTATCAGCCTGCTACTGGAACTAGGCCTGGTACTCGGTGGACATTTTGGCCTGTTTGGTGAGGACGTCGAAAAAACTGAATCACTAAAAAAGATCCGTTCACAGCTTTATTCAGAAAGCCAGCGCCACTTTCATAATGTGCCAAAAGAAAACAGGGTTGATATGGGCAAAAAATCGGTCTGTTTCCAGTGTCATGGCGACTACCCTCATACCAAAATACGCATGGTCAGAACTCTATTGAATATGCACACCCAGTTTGTCGGCTGCATGACCTGTCATACTGACACCCGGAAAAAACCCGAAGAAAGTTACACCTTCCGCTGGCTCAACTATTCAGGTATTGAGGTACAGGGTCCACATTTTGGTACCGACATTGACCAGGACACCGGTTACCTGATCGACACCGATGACTATTATTCCAAAATTGTGGTTTATTCCAGCCAGAATGGTGAAGAAGAATTAATGGAAATCATCGAAGAGAATAGTGATGCAATAGAGTTCCTCCAGGTGAAAGACAAGCAGTCTGATGAGAACAAGGAGGCCATCAAAAACCGTTTTCATGAGCTTGTTATGCCAAAAGGCCGTTTCTGTACCCGCTGCCACACAGACGAGGAAAAAAGCTATCTGCCATTCCGCGCACTGGGTTTTTCAGAACAACGTATTGGCGACGTGACTAATTTGAATATTGTTGGTATTGTTGAAAAGTACCGGGAATTCTACATGCCCATATTATTCAAAAAGCAGTCATCACTGCCTGATACAAACATCATGGTGGGTGATGAACAGAAACATAATGTACCCAAAGAAGAATTACTTAAAGGCCGTGCCTGGTGGCGAAAATCTGATGAAACACAATCAACGGACTAACAGTCAACAGACAGGCAGTAATTTTGTTTATTTTCTTTTTGGCCTGTGTTTATTAATTTCCGTAAGCAGCGGATCAGCGTATGCAAGCAGCATAAAAACCCAGAGTGTAAAACAGGTCCTGCAACTGGGCGCTAGCGCCAACGATAGCGGTGAACATAGCTTACAGCTGCCCAGTGACGTCGCCGTCCATAAAAATAAAATTTATGTTGTTGATGGTAGCCACCATCGAATCGTGGTCTACGACCTGCAGGGAAAATTCCTTTTCACCTTCGGCAAGCTGGGCGACAAACCCGGCCAGCTCAATTACCCGGTAGGCATCGACGTAGCGAAAGACAACCGGGTTTATGTTGCCGATTCCGGTAACCACCGCATCCAGATTTTTTCCGACAAAGGTGTTTTTCT
>WTCC01000338.1 GCA_013138755.1 Gammaproteobacteria bacterium | reverse complement strand
AAGGTTTAGGTGCTGGTGCGACTCCTGAAGTCGGTCAGCAGTCTGCACTCGAAGATCGCGAATTGATTCAAGAAGCTATTGATAATACAGATATGTTATTTGTCACAGCAGGTATGGGTGGTGGAACTGGCACCGGTGCTGCTCCAGTGGTTGCTCAGATAGCACGGGAGATGGGAATACTCGTGGTCGGTGTTGTGACAAAACCATTTGCTTTTGAAGGTACTGCGCGTATGAAAATTGCGATGCAAGGCATTAAAGAACTAAGTAGTCACGTTGACTCATTAATCACCATACCAAATGATAAATTACTGGATGTTTATGGTCGTGATTTTGACCTGATGAATGCTTTTAATGGTGCCAATGATGTTCTTTGTGGTGCGGTGCAAGGTATTACTGAATTGATTACAAATCCTGGCGTTATCAATGTCGATTTTGCCGACGTGCGAACAGTCATGTCTAAAATGGGGATGGGAATGATGGGTTCAGGTCGCTCTACAGGTGAAGAAAGAGCGAAAGAAGCTGCTGAAGCCGCTATAGCCAGTCCTCTTTTGGAAGATGTTAATTTAGCGGGTGCACGAGGTATTCTGGTCAATGTTACTGGTGCAAATATGACATTGGGTGAATTCCAGGATATCGGTGCGGTAATCAACGAGTTTGCATCTGAAGATGCGACAGTTGTCATGGGTACTGCGATTGATGATTCATTAGAAGGCGAAATTCGTGTGACTGTTGTGGCAACTGGTTTAGGTCATGCGGGAAGAGTTCAGGCTCCAGTTTCAACACCAGCGCCAGCTCCTCAGCCAGCAGAGATTAAGGTTGTTAAAAAAGATTCTGTTGAGATAGAACCTACATACAAAGAATACGACGCGCCAGTTGCAGTGAGACAAAAACAGTCATCACGCGCAGCAGTATCAGTAAATGGCGAGTATGATGAAGAGATGCTAGATATACCGGCATTTTTACGCAGACAGGCAGACTAGCAATAAAGTGGTTGCTGAATAATGCAACCGACTGAATTTACTTGGTTTGATGACCTATGTGGTAATGCTTTTAGGTCAAGATAGCTTCGTAAGCGCTAGATATTGTAAGGATAACTAGTCTATTTTAAATTAGGCCGTTATTATGTGATAATACGGCGCTTAATAGACTGTAGCTGCAATTTAAACGTTGGTAAGTGGGAATTGAGATTTTGATTAGACAAAGAACCTTAAAAAATGTGATCCGAGCCACTGGTGTTGGTTTACATTCTGGTGAAAAAGTTTATCTGACATTGCGTCCGGCTCAACCGGAGACGGGTGTAGTATTTCGCCGTGTTGATTTAAATGAGCCGGTTGAAATTAAGGCCAATGCGATGAACGTCGGCGCAACTTTGTTATCGACCACGCTGGAACAAGATGGTGTGAGTGTTTCTACCGTCGAACATCTGTTATCAGCGATGGCTGGTCTGGGTATCGATAATGCTTATGTTGATGTCAGTGCGTCAGAAGTTCCTATCATGGATGGGAGCTCTGGTCCGTTTGTATTTCTGATACAGTCTGCTGGTATTGTTGAGCAAGACGCGCCTAAACGTTTTATCCGGATTAAAAAATCAGTTATTGTTGAAGAAGAAGGTAAGTGGGCACGCTTTGATCCTTTTGATGGATTCAAAGTTAGTTTTGCGATTGATTTCGATCATCCTGCATTTAAGGATGCCCCATGCACAGCTGAAATCGATTTTTCGACAACCTCATTTGTAAAAGAGGTTAGTCGTGCGCGTACTTTTGGTTTTATGAGTGATATCGAAGCATTACGTAAAAATAACTTAGCATTAGGTGGCAGCATTGATAATGCGATCGTTGTCGATGAATATCGTGTGTTGAATGAAGACGGTTTGCGTTATGAAGATGAGTTTGTAAAACATAAAATTTTAGATGCCATCGGTGACCTGTACTTATTAGGTCATAGTTCTATAGGTGCTTTTTCTGGCTATCGCTCTGGGCATGCGCTTAATAATAAATTATTAAAAGCTTTGTGTGCAGATAAAGAAGCATGGGAAGAAGTAACTTTTGAAGATGAAAAGGCTTCATCACCTATCTCGTACGCGCAGCCATTACAAACTTTCTAGATCTTAAAAGTTTATACCGTTAAGTTGCAATCACTGTGGTGTAGAAAAAAACTGTTACTCTGGTTTTTTCTGTTTATCGATAGTGGGTGTCATGTTGTCGGCAGTGCTATGGCTAGCAACACGCAATAGTGCTTCTTTTAGCTGCTGGTCATCAATGCTGTTTGCTGACTGAGATAGTAAATTAGCCGTCGTTTCACTAATTGAAGGTTTTAATCGGTTTTTCTCTGCTAAGGCTTTCTGTTCTCTCACATTATTGTTCTGATATCGTGTACTAATCTGTACGTGGTGAATAATTTGCCCATCCTCAGCGGTATTCTCGCGCAAAAACTGAAGAATTTGAGGGGAAAGCTGACGTAATCGGGTTGTCCATACGGGAGAATCTGTAATTAGCATCAAGTTTTGTTGACGAATATTGGCGATTTGCACATGGTTACGGCACTCAATAGGCAATATCTGATGTAAAATTCGTGTATATTGGTCTAACTTTCTAGCTTGCGCTATGAATTTGGAGCTTATTTGTTCATTTATTGGCTTCATAGTGCTAAAAAAATCGACATTTTGTCTATACTGTATCTGTCTAATTAAAAAAGTGTTGTTACTTATAATAATATAATTATGAATATAATTTTTGTAGGAAAATTTAAGGGGAAACCAGTTCGCTGTCAGCTCGATGGTTCACGTCAGCTTATTGCCTGCACTGCCATTATAAGTCTTTTTGCGGGGCTATTGGTCAGTGCTGGCTATTGGTATGGTACAACTAATGCGGCAGTCAGTCAGTTGGTCGAACTTGAGCAGGATGTTCTTGAACAAAAAGTACTTATTCACGAAGCGAGACAATCTGCAGGATCTGAACTAGATGCTCTGGCTGCCCGTTTAGGAAAGATGCAGGCAAATGTTATTCGGCTCAACGCTTTAGGGCAACGCCTTGTTAAGGTGGCAAAGCTTGATTCGAAAGAGTTTGATTTTAAAAGCTCACCTTCATATGGCGGACCGGCAAGCAAAGACAGTGTTGCTCGCGTAGATTTTGTTAATGTGATCGCTAATCTCGATAAGCAGCTGTCTAGCAGGGAAGATCAATTGGATGTGCTTGAAGATGTGATAATGAATCGTCAGCTAAAACGCGAGTCAAAACCTCGTGGGCGTCCGATTTTGAAAGGTTGGACATCGTCATATTTTGGTAAACGTACAGATCCTTTCTCCGGGAAGCTAGCGATGCATAAGGGTATGGATTTTGCTGGTAAAGAAGGCAGTGAAATTATTGCTGTTGCTAACGGCGTTGTCACCTGGGCTGGAGATCGTTATGGTTACGGTCATCTTGTTGAAATTAATCATGGCAACGGTTACACCACGCGTTATGGCCATAATGCAAAGTTATTGGTCGAAGTTGGTGATAGTGTAGAAAAGGGACAGGTTATTTCTAAAATGGGTTCAACTGGACGATCAACAGGTCCTCATGTTCATTTTGAAGTGCTGAAAAATGACCGGCAGATTGATCCGACTCGATTTGTTGCATTACGTTAGAAATTCTCGAAACAATCAGTCTTATCTGGTGTATCCGGTTGGTTGATACGTTATCTGAACTTCCTTGATTTTCCTCAATTTTAAATGACCTGACGCTGGTTCTCAGGCATAATACGTCGTATTTTTTACTATTAGAAGGTGCTCTCCAGGTGCCTTCATCTCAGAAGCTACAGGTTAAACAATTATAATGATTTTCAATGCTGTAAAAAAGGTGTTCGGTAGCCGTAATGATCGGCTGATAAAAAAACACCGTAAAACTGTCGTGCTGATCAATGCACTTGAGGCTGAGTTTGAAGCGTTAAATGATGGGCAGTTAGCAGAAAAAACCGAGGAATTCCGAAACCGTTTATCTAACGGTGAAACCATAGAACAGTTACTTCCAGAAGCGTTTGCTACCGTTCGTGAAGCCGGTCGCAGAGTTTTTGATATGCGTCACTTTGATGTGCAGCTTATCGGTGGCATAGTTTTACATAATGGCAAGATTGCTGAGATGCGTACGGGTGAAGGTAAAACTCTTGTTGCAACCTTAGCTGCATATCTAAATGCACTACCCGGTAAAGGTGTGCATGTTGTTACGGTTAATGATTATCTGGCGGCTCGTGATGCGCAATGGATGGGGAAATTATATGATTTCTTGGGCATGACAACGGGTGTCAGTATTTCAGGAATGGATCACGCCGCGAAAAAGCTAGCTTATGCCGCCGATATAACTTATGGCACTAACAATGAATTTGGTTTTGATTATCTGCGCGATAATATGGCGTTTACTGCCGAAGAAAAAGTACAGCGTGAACCTTACTTTGCTATCGTCGATGAAGTTGATTCTATTCTTATCGATGAGGCGAGAACACCGTTAATCATTTCAGGTGCAGTCGGTGAAAATAGTGATCTGCATCTCAAGTTTAAAGATATCGTTAAGAATCTTGAAGAAGGACCGCTGACAACGAAAGATGAACCTGAAGAAGGCGATTTCTCGATTGATGAAAAGAATAAAAGTGTTCACATCACTGAGCAAGGGCATCAGTTAATCGAAGATATCCTCGTTAGAGAGGGTCTTCTTGAAGAAAATGATTCCTTATATAGCGCAACAAATATCAATCTGATCCATTATTTAAACGCAGCACTACGTGCCTTAGTTTTATTTGATAAAGATGTACATTACATCGTTCGTAATAATGAAGTTATCATCGTAGATGAATTTACTGGTCGTACCATGGACGGCCGCCGTTGGTCAGAAGGTTTACATCAGGCGATGGAAGCCAAAGAGGGTGTGCCGATCCAAAATGAAAGTCAAACACTGGCGGCTATCACTTTCCAGAATTATTTCAGGCTGTATAACAAACTTTCTGGTATGACGGGTACTGCCGATACAGAAGCTGAAGAATTACTACAGATCTATAACCTTGAGGTTGTTGTCATTCCGACCAACAAACCCATGGCGCGTATCGATAGTACCGATCTGGTGTATCTGACACCAAATGAAAAATTTAACGCCATAGTCGAAGACATTAAAGATTGTATAGAAAGAAAACAGCCGGTACTTGTTGGTACTGCGTCAATCGAAGTGTCTGAGCACATCTCAGGTATTCTAAAAAAGGATAAGATTAAACATAACGTATTAAATGCAAAACAGCATGAAAATGAGGCGCATATCATCGAACATGCAGGACGTCCTGCAGCAGTAACGATTGCAACTAACATGGCTGGCCGTGGTACGGATATCGTACTTGGCGGGAACCTGGAAGCCGAACTCGCACAAAACGAAGGGGTATCGGAAGAGAAGTTAAATGAGATAAATGAGAGTTGGAAAAAACGTCATCAGGAAGTATTAGATGCCGGCGGTCTGCACGTTATAGGAAGTGAACGCCATGAATCTCGTCGCATAGACAACCAGTTACGTGGTCGTTCCGGCCGCCAGGGCGACGCAGGGTCCAGCCGTTTTTATCTGTCATTGCAGGATGATCTGATGCGCATCTTTGCATCAGATAAAGTTGGTAGTTTGATGAAAAAACTCGGCATGGAAGAAGGCGAGGCTATCGAGCATCCATGGGTAAATAGAGCGATTGAAAATGCACAACGTAAGGTTGAAGGCAGTAACTATGATATCCGTAAGCAACTACTTGAATACGATGATGTGGCAAATGATCAACGTAAAGTAATCTACAGTCAGCGTAATGAGATGATGTCTGAGGCTGATCTGTCTGATACCATCAAATCCATCCGTGAAGAAGTAATCGACAACATTATTACCACTAGCATTCCTGCTGGCAGTCTTGACGAGCAATGGGATATCGAAGGTTTGGAAAGTGGTCTGGCAGAGGAATTCGGGCAGAATATGCCTGTTGCTGATTGGCTGGAGCAGGATAATATGCTGGATGAAGCCGGGCTTCGTCGAAAAATTCATGCAACGATACTTGACGAATATGAAGCAAAAGAGCAAGTCGTTGGCGTTGACAGCATGCGTAACTATGAAAAACACGTGGTACTAAATGTGCTGGATAAAGTCTGGAAAGAGCATTTAGCGGCAATGGATTATCTGAGGCAAAGTATCGGTTTACGCGGATACGCACAGAAGAATCCTAAACAGGAATATAAACGTGAAGCATTTGAAATGTTTACAGAGCTGCTTGAGCGGATGAAATATGAAGTGGTAACTGTTTTATCGAAGGTTCAAGTTCAAGCTAATGAACAAGCTGAGCAACTAGATACATATGAGAACCCGCAAGTACATAATGTAACCTATCAGCATGATAGTGCAGAAAGTATGCCACAGGAACATGCAGATGATGAGCCCCGGGGTGATGAAGAAGAGTCAGCTCAGCCTTATGAGCGCGAACAGAAAAAGATAGGGCGCAATGAACCTTGTTATTGTGGCTCTGGTAAAAAGTATAAACAATGTCACGGTAAGTTAACTTAAGATCTGCTATCGTCTATGGCTGTTGGATTATCTGAACCTGATGATATTCTTCCCGTTGCAGGAATAAAACTTGCATCTGTTGCTGCGGGCATTAAAAAAAGTGGTAGTAACGATCTGGTTGTTTTTCTATTTGATGAAGATGCTACGTGCGCAGCAACTTTCACCCAGAATGCGTTCTGTGCGGCTCCGGTTACTTTAGCAAAAAAACATTTATCACTGCGTCAAAGCTCGCAACTACATCCTCGTGCCTTACTGATCAACTCAGGTAACGCTAATGCAGGAACCGGTGATAGAGGTCTGAAAAATGCTGAGCAAAGTTGTCGTTGGTTAGCCGAAGCTCTACATATATCGACCGAACAGGTTCTACCATTCTCCACAGGTGTTATTGGTGAGCAGTTGCCTATGTCAGTAATGCAATCCGGAATATTAGATATAGCCACTAATCTTGATGAAGATAACTGGTTATCCGCCGCTACCGGGATAATGACAACGGACACGATTGCTAAAGCGGTTTCAAAAACAATTGCCTTAGATGGTCAGAAGATTACTATCAGTGGTATCGCTAAAGGTTCAGGCATGATCTGTCCTAATATGGCAACGATGCTGGCTTTTATAGCCACTGATGCAGACATCGAGGCTGATTTTTTACAACGATGTTTATCTACTGTTGTTGAGGACAGCTTTAATGCAATAACAGTTGATGGTGATACTTCGACGAATGATGCCTGTGTGATAGTGGCGACAGCAGCAGCAAAAAATAAGCAACTTGATACGAGCTCTCCTGAAGCGGAAATGTTTGCTCAAACCTTAAACGAAGTTTGTCAGCAGCTGGCGCAAGCCATTGTTCGCGATGCAGAAGGAGCGACAAAATTTGTAACCGTTGAAGTAACACAGGCAGATTCGATAGATGAAGCAAAAAATGTTGCGTATACAATATCTCATTCACCACTGGTGAAAACAGCACTGTTCGCTAGTGATCCGAACTGGGGAAGAATCCTGGCTGCTGTCGGTAGGGCAGGTATTGAACAACTAGATATCTCGGGAGTTAACATTTACCTGGACGATGTGCGTATAGTTAAAAGGGGTGGTGTGGATGAAGACTATACTGAAGAAAAAGGTCAGAATGTGATGAATCAAGAAGAGATTCTGATAAAAGTTGAATTAGGTAGAGGTGAGCATTCGGCTCAGATATGGACCTCAGATCTGTCGCATGAATACGTTCGTATTAACTCTGAGTATCGTTCTTAAAAACTAATATTTATTTCATGTCTGATACAGTTCATGTAGCCGTTGCCGTTATTGTTAACGAAAAAAATAAAGTCTGTATTAGCCTTCGCCATAAAACCTCTCATCAAGGTGGTTTGTGGGAATTTCCTGGCGGTAAAGTTGAATTCGATGAAACGGATGAGCAAGCGTTGATTCGTGAGATAAAAGAAGAGCTTGATCTGGATATCAAACAATCGCGTCCATTGATAACAATTAAACACCATTATCAAGATAGTGATAAAACCGTTTGTCTTCATGTTCGCAAAGTTATCTCTTATCAGGGTGAAGCGTTAGGTGTTGAAGGTCAGCAGGTAAGATGGGTCACCATTGCTCAATTAGTAGAATATGATTTTCCTGAAGCTAATCAAGCAATTATAAAAGCATTACAATTACCGGATAAATATCTTATAACAGGAGAATTTTTTTCTAACGAAGATTTTTATAACAGATTACAAAATGCGCTTAGTCAGAAAATCAAATTAGTTCAATTGCGTTTAAAAGATAGTGATTGTAATGATATGGCTCAGGTATATGTTCTGCTAGAGCAAGCATCATTATTATGCCGTCGGTCGGATGCGAAGCTGATGTTGAACCTTCCTCCTAAGTTAATAGAAGCACTTGACCTTTCG
>WTCC01000171.1 GCA_013138755.1 Gammaproteobacteria bacterium | reverse complement strand
AGATGTTGTTTTACTCGCAGGTAAGGGGCATGAGACCAGTCAGATCGTCGGCGACGTCCACATCGCTTTCGATGATCGTCGCGTAGCACGTGAATTTTTGTCAGCACGTGAAAGTGGGGCGATTTAGTGATGATGATGTCTCAAGTTGCTGAAGCTTTAAATACCAGGTTGCATGGTCAAGATGTTCTGATGACGGGTGTATCAAAAGATACACGTGATATTCAATCAGGCGACCTATACGTGGCGCTTAAAGGTGAGCGTTTTGATGGTCATCAGTTTGTTGCTGAAGCGAATGCTGCTGGTGCAGTTGGAGCTTTGGTCAGCGATTTTCAGGCTGAGATAGACGAAAAAAATATGCCGCAGGTTCAAGTTGCTGATACGCGTATTGCGTTAGGTGAACTTGCAGCTTATTGGCGACAGAAATTTACCGGAAAACTTATCGGAATTACCGGTAGTAACGGTAAGACCTCAGTGAAAGAAATGTGTGGCAAGATTTTGGTTGATCACACGAATGCATCTTCGGTTCTATCGACCAGGGGCAACCTGAACAATGATATCGGTTTGCCTTTGATGTTATTAGAGCTTAGAGAATTGCATCAATATGCGGTTATCGAGATGGGGGCGAATCATGTTGGCGAGATTGATTATCTGACTTCCATCGCGCGACCCGATGTGGCACTGGTTAATAATGTTGGCCCTGCTCATCTTGAAGGTTTTGGTTCATTGGAAAATATTGCCAAAACCAAAGCTGAGATTTATAACGGCTTGTCTGATGATGGCATCGCTATCATCAATCTTGATGATGCATTTAGTTCGTTCTGGCAAGACTATTGCGCAGAGAAAAGCAGTATCAGTTTCTCTATGTTGGATGATAATGCGGACGTTTATGCAAGTTTGATATCAGCTAATCGTTATCAGGTTATTGCTGGAGATGAGGTGGCTGAGCTAACACTTAGGATACCTGGTAAGCATAATGTGATGAATGCTCTGGCAGCAATCGCAGCAACCAGCGCGCTTGGAATACCTCTGCAGTCTATCGTTGCATCACTCTCTGAATTTGAAAATATTAAAGGTCGTCTGACCGTATTAACGGCAGAATCAGGCTGCCGGGTTATCGATGATACCTACAATGCAAATCCTCTCTCTGTTTCTGCTGCTATTGATGTGTTAGCTGAAATGCAGGGTGATGTGACTGATAAAACGGTTTTAGTTCTGGGTGATATGGCTGAGCTTGGTCAAAGCGCAGAGCGGTTGCATGCTGAGATTGGCGAAAAAGCTAAAGTTGCTGGAGTTACTGCATTATATGCAACAGGTGTGCTGAGTACGGAGACTGTAAATGCTTTTGGCGAAAATGGATATCATTTTCAGAGCAAAGAAAAATTAATTGATACATTGAAAGAAGACTTAACAGGAAGTGAAGTTGTTTTAGTAAAAGGTTCTCGCAGTGCGGCTATGGAAGAAGTAGTTGAACAGATATTGACCCGCGATAATAAAAGCAAGAGGGTGAACTAATGTTTTTAACATTGGCTGAATATCTACAACAGTTTGATAACGGTTTTGCCGTTTTTCAATATATTACTTTGCGCGCCATTCTTGGCACCATTACCGCACTGGTTTTATCTCTTGTGATTGGTCCTTACATGATACGTAAGCTGTCCAGTTACAAAATTGGGCAACAAGTACGCGATGACGGCCCGCAATCACATTTATCAAAAGCAGGTACGCCGACGATGGGTGGTGCATTGATACTTATTTCGATAGCGATAACTACTTTGCTGTGGAGTGACCTTTCCAGTAATAAGGTTTGGGTGGTACTGGGTGTCACTCTGGCTTTTGGTCTGATCGGTGGTGTCGATGATTATCAGAAACTGGTGCGGGGAAACTCAAAGGGTATGTCAGCCAGAGTGAAGTATTTCTGGCAGACAGTGTTTGGTCTTGCGACAGCGTATTTTATTTTTTCTGATGCCAAAACACCGATTGAAACGACATTGATTATCCCATTCATGAAAGATGTTCTGATCCCACTCGGTGGTTCATTTGTTGTGCTTGCCTATCTGGTAATCGTCGGAAGCAGTAATGCGGTCAATCTAACTGATGGTCTGGATGGTCTTGCCATCATGCCAACGGTGATGGTGGCAGGTGCTCTTGGTGTGTTTGCTTATCTTAGTGGGCATCTGAATTTTTCTGATTACCTGGGTATCCCATACGTCGCTGGTGTAGGCGAGCTGACAATTTTTTGCGGCGCTCTGGTTGGAGCTGGTCTGGGATTCTTGTGGTTTAACACGTACCCGGCGCAAGTCTTTATGGGCGATATCGGCGCTCTGGCATTAGGTGCCGCACTTGGTGTAGTGGCTATCTATGTTAGACAAGAATTAGTACTGGTGATTATGGGTGGCATCTTTGTGATGGAAACTGTGTCTGTCATCTTACAGGTTGCATCATTTAAATTAACCGGTAAGCGCATCTTTAGAATGGCGCCTATCCATCATCATTTCGAATTAAAAGGTTGGCCGGAACCGAGAGTTATCGTGCGCTTCTGGATTATTACGGTTGTCCTGGTGCTGATTGGTTTGGCATCGCTGAAAGTTAGATAAAAATATTAGAGCAAAGTAAACGCTAAATATAAGTATATGAGTGCATTAAATATTATGACGGTAAGCCCTGAACAAGCTGTTTATACACTGGTCGTAGGACTAGGTAAGACTGGTTTGTCTGTGGTGCGTTATCTGCGTGCACTTGGAGAAGCAGTGGTCGTCGTTGATAGCAGGGATATTCCTCCTGGCTTAGCAGAGTTGAAAAGTGAATATGCTGATGTCGATTGCTTTACCGGTCGATTCGACACTTCGTTATTTGTGAAGGCACACCGAATCATCGTTAGTCCTGGTGTGGCATTGTCAGAGTCGGCACTGGTTGAAGCTAAGAATAATAATATTGAAATTATCGGTGATATCGATCTTTTTTCGCATGAAGTGCAGGCGCCCGTTGTTGGCATAACTGGTTCAAATGGGAAATCAACAGTAACAACTTTGTTGGCTCTGATGGCAGAGCGGGCAGGGAAAAATGCAGTCGCTGGTGGAAATATTGGCTTGCCTGTGCTTGATGCACTAGATGATGACGTTGATCTGTATGTGCTCGAGCTGTCTAGTTTTCAATTGGAGACGTTGCAGTATCTACCGATGAAAGCAGCAGTAGTTTTAAATATCAGTGCTGATCATATGGATCGTTATAAAGATGTATCTGCGTATGCAAGCAGTAAGCAAGCTATCTATGAAAACGCTGATGTACTGGTTTTAAATAAAGATGATGCTTTGGCGAGTGGAATTAGTGTTCGGGCTAAGAGTCAAATTAGGTTTACCTTAAATAAGCCGGCAGAAAATGAATTTGGACTAATTGAAAATGAGGGCGGTGTTTCAGCGCTGTATTTTGGGAGTCAGCCATTAATCGCTGTCGATAAACTAAGTATTAAAGGTTCGCATAATCTGCAGAACGCATTGGCGGCACTTGCTTTAGGTTACGCTGTTGGTCTGCCGATCGATAAAATGGTAGATACCTTAAAAGACTTTAAAGGCTTGCCTCATCGTACGCAGTTTGTCGCTCGCAAAAACGGCGTTGACTGGATTAACGATTCTAAGGCCACTAATGTGGGCGCAACGATTGCTGCTCTTGAGGGATTGCCAGGCAAGCATGTTTTGATCGCCGGCGGCGATGCTAAAGGTGCGGATTTTTCTGAATTGACATCGGTTATAAAACAACACTGTCGTGCTGTCGTACTAATAGGCAAAGATGCGGCAAGGATTGCGTCAGTCGTACCAGAAGAAATTATTATTGAGCAGGCTGTTGATATGCGATCAGCGGTTCTTGCTGCACAAGCATTTTCTCAGCCAGGTGACAGCGTCCTGTTGGCGCCGGCATGTGCGAGCTTTGACATGTTTAATGGTTTTGAACACCGCGGTGATGTTTTTGTTACTGCAGTAGAAGAGTTGTTAGCAGAGGTATCGATGTCATGAGTGTGACAGCTGATATGTTTGGTGGTTTGCAGATATTTTCTGCAGCGCGTAACAAGGTTGTTCGTAACGTCAGTGTTGATATCGATGATCTTGACTCAGTGTTAGTTATCGCTTTTATCTCTCTCTTAACAATTGGCGTGATCATGGTTGCGTCATCTTCAATAAGTGTCGCTGACAGGAATTTTTCAAACCCATTTTACTATTTGCAGCGTCAATTGTTTTTTGTGGGTGTGGGCATATTTGCAGCGCTATTCGTTTTTAAAATCCGACTGGTTCAATGGGAAAAATCAAGCATGATGCTGTTGTTGTTTGCTCTGTTTTTATTGGTAATCGTATTGATTCCTGGCGTTGGTAAAACGGTCAACGGTAGTACGCGATGGTTGCCATTGGGTATCTTTAACTTGCAAGTATCAGAGTTAGTCAAGTTGTTTCTGGTGATATATGTTGCGGGCTATCTGGTGCGACATGGCGAAGCAGTGCGCAACTCCTTGTTAGGTTTTTTGAAACCGATGGCGACAGTTGGGTTGGCTGGTATGTTGTTGTTGATGGAGCCGGATTTTGGTGCAACGGTGGTTATTATGGGCACTGTATTAGGCATGACGTTTTTAGCTGGCGCACGTTTTATTCAATTTATATCTACCGTATTGATGTTCGCAGGTGCGGGTATGTTATTAGTGATTACCTCACCATATCGCATGCAGCGTATCACTTCATTCGCTAATCCATGGGCAGACCCCTTTGATAGTGGGTTCCAGTTAACGCAATCATTAATCGCTATTGGTACTGGCGGCTGGTTTGGTACAGGTCTTGGTGGTAGCGTACAAAAACTGTTTTATCTGCCTGAATCGCATACTGATTTTCTGTTTGCTGTTTTGTCTGAAGAGCTAGGATTTGTTGGCGTTACTATCGTGATTCTTCTCTACGGAATATTGTTCTATAGAGCGTTTAAGATCGCCGCCCAAGCTGAAGCTTCTGGTAATTATTTTGCGGCTTATGTGGCCTACGGTATCGGCATCTGGTTGTCGATGCAAGCCGTTATTAATATGGGTGTGAATGTTGGCTTATTGCCTACGAAAGGATTGACCCTGCCATTGATGAGTTATGGTGGTAGTAGTTTAATTGTCTGCTGTATAGCAGTTGGTCTGCTCATGCGGATTCATTATGAAACCGGTGGCGCTGTCAAACAGGCACGTAAGCAGAGTGGCAGAAAAGCAGTAACTAAGGGGCAGCGTAAGAGCCGCGCTAAAAATAAATCGTCTGCATTAATATCCAGAGCAACGACACGTTCGATCAGAGCTGGACGGTATCAATCATGATTGATGTTCGTCCCGTTTTAATCATGGCAGGCGGCACAGGTGGGCACGTATTTCCTGCACTGGCAGTTGCTGATGAGTTGCGTTTACGTGGTGTCCCTGTGGTCTGGCTGGGTACTAAAGCCGGTATTGAATCACGACTTGTGCCACAGGCGGGTTATCCCATTGAATGGATGAGCGTGACGGGTCTGCGTGGCAAAAGTACGGTGGCATTATTGTTTGCTCCCGTGCGTTTGACTATGGCGTGTTGGCAAGCATTAGTTGTACTACTGAAAAGAAAACCGTGCGCTGTGTTGGGTATGGGTGGTTTTGCATCGGGCCCCGGTGGTCTGATGGCATGGTTGTTGAGGAAGCCACTATTGGTTCATGAACAAAATGCCATCCCTGGTTTGACTAATAAAGTTTTAGCTAGACTTGCAACGGTTGTTTTGCAGGCATTCCCGAATGTCTTTAAGAAGGGAAGTACTACGGGTAATCCAGTAAGGCAATCGATATGCGATATAGCTATACCTGAGAGCCGTGCTGCGCAGCGTTCAGAGAATAATGCAGAGAGATTGCGCTTGCTGATTATCGGTGGAAGTTTAGGCGCGGTAAAACTTAATGAAATAATCCCGCAGGCTCTAGCTGAAATAGAAAAAGATCAGCGTCCTCAGGTCATACATCAAACAGGGTTAAAGAATATAGAGTCTGCAAAAGAGTATTACATCGATGCAGGTGTTGACGCTAAAGTGGAAGCATTTATAGATGACATGCCAGCTGCTTATGAGTGGGCAGATCTGGTGATCTGCCGTTCGGGTGCAATGACAGTATTTGAGTTGGCGGCAGCTGGAATAGCATCTATTTTAGTGCCTTACCCTCATGCTGTGGATGACCATCAAACGCATAACGCCCTTTATCTTGAAGCGGCAGGTGCAGCGATCGTTAAGCAACAAAATGAACTAACGGTTGACTGGTTAGTGGATGTTATCAATGATTTTTCAGCAGATCGAAAAAAATTATTGGATATGGCTATTGCGGCACGACGATTGGCTATACCGGATTCGGCAAAAACGATAGCCGATGCCTGTCTGCA
>WTCC01000112.1 GCA_013138755.1 Gammaproteobacteria bacterium | reverse complement strand
CGATGGCATTGTATAGATGTACACAAATCTCACGGCTCATGCCCACAATCATGGCTTTGCCTTCTATCATATCTGGGTTGTCTGTGGCCTTTGTGCGCGTTTCAAAGTGTGCTACCAAGTCAGCAGCAACTTGCCGAATGCGCGGTTCAGTTCCTACCAGTTTTTCTAAGCGGCTCCATTCGCTTTTGGTTTTCTCGCGGTTAGATATATCTTCTTCGTCTTCCACCACCTCTTCAACCTGAGCAGACAATGCTTCAATTTCGGCATGATTTAGATCGAGTTTTGCCAAGCGCGACTCGTAATAAATGGGCACGGTCGCACCATCGTCTACAGCATCCTGAATGTCATAAATGGAAACATAATCACCAAATACTGCGCGTGTGTCTTTATCTTCAAGAGCGATCGGTGTTCCCGTAAATCCAATAAATGAGGCATTGGGCAAGGCATCACGCATGTATTTGGAATAACCGAACACTAGCTTGCTACCAGTCACATTGCCATCTTTATCTTTCACATCTATAAAGCGGCCTTTTTGGCCATACTGGCTACGGTGTGCCTCATCAGAGATCACTACAATATTATGGCGGTCGTTTAGGATTGGATGACCATCTTCCTTTTCAAAGGGCGAGAACTTCTGTACTGTGGTAAAAATAATGCCACCCGATTCCCGCTCAGAGAGCAGATGGCGCAATTCACTGCGACTGTTTGCCTGAACTGGTGTCTGCTTGAACAGCTCCTGGGCATTGGAGAATGTCTGGAATAACTGGCCGTCCAGGTCGTTGCGATCAGTCACTACTACTAAAGTTGGGTTATTCATTGCCGGTTGCTGCAACAGCTTACCGACGTAACAACACATGGAAATACTCTTGCCTGAACCCTGGGTATGCCAAAATACACCTGCCTTTTTGCTGCCGGGTTCAACTTCTTTGCCATAGATTGCGCGAGCTTCGGAAGACATATCTTTATCCGGCATCTCTGAAGCGATCAAAGTTACATTTACTGCTTCGCGAACCGCATGAAACTGGTGATAACCTGCTATTTTTTTAGTGATAATTTCGCCATCGTTTTCAAACAGCACAAAAAAGCGGATATAATCGAGCAACAACTCGCGGTTGAAAAAACCTCGGACTAAGGTTTCCAGCTGACATTCCAAGAGCGGTCTGTCATCTTCGTGTTTGATTGCGCGCCAGGGTGAAAAGCGTTCCTGGTTCGCAGTCAGTGAGCCAATACGGGCGTTATAACCATCACTTACCACCAGTGCTTCGTTGAACACAAACAGGTCGCTGACCTCATTTTTGTAGGTTTGCAGCTGATTAAACGCATCCCAGATATCGGTGTTCTCATCGTTTGGACTTTTAAGCTCAAGCACCGCAACAGGCAAGCCATTTATAAAGCAAACCACATCTGGGCGGCGCGGCTGTTTTGTTCCCTGTATGGTGAACTGGTTGACTGCCAGAAAGCGATTGTTAGCCAGGTTTTCAAAGTCAATTAAAAAAGCATGGTCGTAGACCGTCCTGTCATCTTTTCGATATTCAACTGGCACTCCTTCCAATAACAGGCGGTGGAAGGCGTGGTTATTGATTTTTAGATCCAGACTTTCAGGCTTCAACACCTGCATCAGAGCCTGCTCTATGGCACTTTCGGGCATGTGCGGATTTATACGCCCAATGGCTTCGTGCAGATACTGTTTTAACACTACCTCGTGGTAATCGCTGCGTTCGGGCGCATTTGAATCAGGGGCAATCTCGGGACCGTAAGCTACGTCCCAGCTATTATTTCGGAACCATTCGAGACAGAGTGTTTCCATTTCGTCTTCGTTCATTATATTACTACCCTCATATCCTAGTTCTACCAGCTGTGATGTCAATTGCCAGTTTGAGTAATTTTTCTAGTCCACTATGATCAGATATTCCATCTTCACCATTTATAGCTTGGTACCAAATAGGTCTTATTTTCGCTTGCATCAGCAGTTCTTCTTTAGCCAGATACTTTTCGTGATCAGAAGGTTTCGGCAAAAAAGCGAAATGATCAGGAATATCGAATGCCTTAGAATCTACCACATCTTGGAATAAACCAAGAGTTCTATCCTGCTCAAGGCTGCAACCCAGGAAAAGAAGGGAATGACTTACAAATATCTGACGAAGTGTTTTTGCAAGAGGTCTTGTGTAATCAAAAGAAGCATTATGTCCATAGGCATCGTTGTATTGCGCTTCTGATAAAATATAGGTTTCAGGATCATTAACAGTGCCGTGAAGCTTCAAAATACAACGTTCACCCTGGATAAGCTTGGCAACAAATTGATGCTGAGTTTGTGTGCCGTGCATATAGCCTTCAATAGGTTTTTGGTCTTTTATAAATACGGTTTCGATAACTTCATCGAAATTTGTGGTGACAATACAGCCATCACAAATCTTGGGTAAAAGCTTAACAGGGCCAGAAATTGCCGGATTGGCTGAAAGCTCAAATGTATTGCGAACAAAGCTGTCAACATGGGTTTTGCTATTGGTATATAAGAGTTCCACAGCTTCTAGATAATGCCATTCGGAAAGTTGCTGTTTCACCTCTTCGAGATAAGCCAATGCAGGCTGAGCAGCTCGTTGTTCAGAGGTCGAAACGCCTTCAAGTTTATTGACCAGTTTCTCAATAGCTTCCCCCCATAACGGGAAGTTACAAGATTTGGACAATCCAGCACCAACAAATGGAGCAATGCGTTTCTTTTTAATGGTTTCTACTAATTTTGAAAAAACAGCAGATTGTTCAGACTCTTCAAGATATTCAAGCATTTCGACATGCTGGTCTTTCACTTGCTGCCCTTCCCAGCGCTCCATTTCATCCATGTAAGCTTCTGGATCGTGCCAAAAAAGAAGATCACTTATTTCCACGGAATAGCTGTTAGGATCATCTTGAATACTTTGGGTAAGTCCCTCAAACATTAGAGGTTTATCACCATTGACTGCCACGTGGAACTCGCCATTTTCCGATTTCAGTGTATCATTAAGTGCTGATTTAAATTTAAGAACTGTATCGCAAAGACCTTTTAACTTTCTACTATCCATATACATTTTCCTCCGCAAGCTTAACAGAATCAACGGATAGCTCTCCGGAGAGAAGTTTGGGGAGAAGGGTGTCGCGGAGCTCAGACAATATATTTATTTCACATTTGGTTTGATATATTTTTTTAGAAATTAATTGCAGATAAGAATACAATTCCTCTTGCACTTCTGGAGGAGGAATTAAAAATGGCATTTTCAAAAACTGTTTAACTGAAATTGATTGACCTTCACGTGAACTACCATTAACAATCCCATAATAGAAATTCATTCTTTCCAGGCTGTCCCAAAAACAACTTTTTACAACACCTTGAAGCTCTGAGAATTTCCAACACACGAAGCTAACATCTTAATATCCATAAATTTTGTGAATACATACATGAAAATCCACATATTTCACTGAAAGTTC
>WTCC01000345.1 GCA_013138755.1 Gammaproteobacteria bacterium | reverse complement strand
TCAGCCACGTATCTGTCTTTATTGACCCAGGCAAGTTGTCGTGTATAACCTGAATGTTCATAAGCAGGATAGCGCTCAATAACAAAGCAATCGACGCCATTGGGGAATTCTCTGGTTTTAATTTGTTCGTCACGAATATATTTGTAAGTGTATTTTTCAACTTCCTGTGAAGCCAGATCTTCGTAGGCAAATTCACTGCCCATAAACGGACCGGATTTGTTTTTAGAATTAATGCGTTTAACACGTTTTAATGCCGGTAAATATAACCATTGCTCGTCAGGTTTTATTGCATGTGAATACGTCAGGAAAGCGGTGCCTTTTACATCCGCAGGTCTGTCAAAGATGGACATTGATTTATCACCGTCACCGATAACCTCCAGTGTCTTAATGCGGATAGTTCGTGTACTTACATCGCCATGTTTATTACGAAGTTCCATTACCATGTTAGCGGTCTGATCTGAAAATCCGGTGTCTCTTTTATCGGATTCAACAGCAATAGCCAGGCCCCGCTCTGTATTTGTGGCTTCAGCTGTTTCAGCATAAATAAATCCAGAAACAAGAAGCAGGGTGCTGGTAAGAATTGTATTTTTTAATAGTCTGTTATTCATTGTTTTTCTCCTGCTTTATCAGCATGGGATCTGCCGGGAAATTTCATTAGCAGAGCGGGCAAAAGTGTCAGATCAATAATAAGCGCAAGTACGATTACAACGCTGGTTAATAAACCCATGCTTGAATTTAAGTAAAAATGAGACTGCGCCAGAATCATAAAGCCGGCGACCAGTACCAGCGTGGTAACCAGCAAGGCAAGTCCAACATTATTAAATGCGTAACGCACAGCGTCTTCTGCATTCAGGCCTCTTTCTCGACGTGCACGCAAATATTTGCTTAAAAAATGCACAGTGTCGTCAACCACGATACCCAGTGTCATGCCGGTAACGATCGAAAGACCAATACCAACCTGACCAACGGTGAGGCCCCAGATGCCAAAAGCGGCCAATGCAGGTGTCAGGTTAGGTAATAAACTGATGAAGCCATATTTAACTGAGCCCAGGAAAAATATTAATACAGCGGATATCAACACCAGCGCAACACTGGTACCGATGAGCATACTGTTAATGTTACGTTTGCCCAAATGTGCAAACATAATCGTCGGTCCGCTGCTGTAAGGTTTTATTGACGGTGTGTTTTCCTGCAACCATAACATGGATGCTTCGTCAAAAGCGATGACTTCATTGGAGGTTAATGTTTCTAAAGTGACCGCGATTTTAGTTGCAGATTTATCAATGTCGATCTGGTTATTTAAATCTAAACCATAAGGCAGTGACATCTCGTACAATAACAGATATTGCGCGGCCAGATTGCGCTCTTCCGGTAAATGGTGCCAGGCGGGGTCGTCACCATGCATATTTTTATTTAGACGTTTAAAAGTATCGGAGATGGTTTGTACATGTTTAACTTCCGGCTGAGAGCGCAGGTATTGTGCAAATTTAGCGGTGTTGGCAAGATAAGCAGGATTGCTTATGCCACCGCTTTCTTCAGTACCCAGGGCGTAATCAATATAATACACACCGGTCAAGTTTTCCGCGGCGTAATCAGAGTCGCGTCGGAACTCGATTGATTCATCAAAATATTCTACAAATTTATCATTGAGTTCATTGAGTGGAACCATTGTCGCAAGGACTGCAATAATTATTGCGTTGCCAATTAATAGCGGTTTTTGTTTGTTAACAACAAATTCGCCGAACCGGGTCATCATCTGTTTTCCGGCAACTTCATGTTTACCTCTGGCGGGTAATATAGAAACCATTGCCGGCAGAAAAGTTATCGAAAAGATAAAGGCCGCAGCGACACCCATGGATGCAATATTACCCAGGTCATGGAAGGGTGGTGCGTCACTAAAGTTGAGGCTTAAAAAACCAAGCACTGTGGTTAGTGAAGTAACAAATATCGGGCGAAAATTAATTCGCATGCTCTCTATAATAGCTTTATCTTTATCCAGTCCAATGGCAAGTTCATGCCGCATAGTTACCAGTAAATGAACGGCATCGGCAATCGCCATGGTTAATATCATGATAGGTGCAGACATCACCGGCGGTGATAATAAAATCCCTGACCAGCCGGCAAGCCCCATTGCGGTCATGATAGACAGAATAATCATAATGAATGTTGCGACTGTGCCGCTTAAACCGCGCAACAAAATAAATAAGGTGAGAATAATAAAACCTAATGCCAGCGGGTATAGAGTGGCTACATCATCCTGACTGGCTTCAGGAAAGGCGTTATTCATTACTGCCATACCGACCAGACGAATTTCTACATCCGGGTATTTTTCCAGCATCTGTTGTTTAAGGACACGTGCGAACGCGACTGTTTTTGGCACTTCATCAAGCGATTTACCGGGAAGCTGTACGGTGACATTAACGCCTGCATATTTACTGTCAGGTGAGATAAGTCGATTGACTAACATTGGTTCATTAATAGCGATAGACTGTATTTTTAATAAATCACTGTCAGTAAGTGTGTTCGGATCAACAACAAGATCATCGACGATAAGATCATCTTCCTCTGCCGAGGTATGCTGATGATTGGTGATGGAATCAACCCGTGTAGAGAATGGAACCTGCCAGGCTTCATGGGTAATGTCTTTTAAAACAGTAAGTGTTTCTTTGCTAAAGACTTTGCCTGATTTGGGCGTGACGACAAATAATATATTGTCATTCTTGTTAAACGTTGCCTGCATTTTTTCAAATGCCAGTAACTGAGGATTGTCTTCACCGAAAAACATCCGGTAATCGTTACTGAAGCTTAAAAATCGTCCACCAGAGGCAGCGGCGAATGCCAGCATGATAGCAACGAGTACAACAAGGTATTTCCAGCGTATTATCCAACGCGTATATGACTCAACCATAATATTATTTTCTTTTATTGTTTGTTTTTATGCTTATTATTTTTGTATTTACAAATGTCTGTTATTAAATATTTTGTTTCAGAATA
>WTCC01000006.1 GCA_013138755.1 Gammaproteobacteria bacterium | reverse complement strand
GTCATTTTAATGAAACTGAGCGGCACTGATGACCTTGGCGCGAGTGGCGCACTAATCGTCGCTTTGGCATTTCCTATTAGCTGGGGTTTGTACGAGCTGTACAAATATAGAAAGTTTAATTTTATCGCTGCGCTTGGTCTGATCAGTGTATTGCTAACTGGTGGCATTGGGCTACTGAAATTAGACCCACAATGGCTTGCCATTAAGGAAGCAGCCATTCCAGGTCTGATTGGTCTCGCAATATTAGTTTCAACATATACCCGTTATCCGCTGATTAAAACCTTGCTTTATAACCCGAACTTTATGAACGTAAAAAAGATACAAGTAAAACTGACTAGTAGTGGTAATACCAAACTATTTGAAAGTCGTTTACAAAACGCCACTTACTGGCTAAGCGCTACTTTTATCTTTTCGTCTACGATGAATTACATACTTGCCAAATGGATTGTAACGTCACCATCAGGTAGTGCAGCATTTAATGAAGAGCTTGGACAAATGACATTGCTTAGTTACCCGATTATCGCCATTCCGACCACAGTTATGATGATGGTGATTATGTATTACCTGTGGCGAACAATTCACGATATGACTGGGCTTAAGTTAGAAGAAATATTAGTGACGCCTCAATTGAAAGAGAAACTATCGAATGAACATATCTAAGACTTACTGTATTACGTACTACTGCACATATTTTAAAGAGGAAATATCATGTCATTAGTTAATATGGGCGATATGCTAAATCATGCGTATAAACACGGTTATGCCATAGGTGCTTTTGACCTGGTCAGTTTAGATTTTCTCGAAGGTATCATCAGTGCAGCAGAACGTTGCGAGGCACCGGTAATACTTAGTCTGGCGGAGTCACATTTTGCCTATTTCGACTTTGAACTCATCATGTCAGCAGTCGTAGCAGCGGCAAGACGTACAGATGTTCCAGTTGCTATTCATCTTGATCATGGTGAATGCCTTAAGTCTGCAGTAACAGGTATTAATCTGGGGTGTAATGGCGTAATGATTGATTCATCAAATCAGGCGTTAACAGAAAATATAAATTTAACGCGTAGTGTTGTTGATATGGCACACTCTTGCGGCATACCCGTTGAAGGTGAGCTCGGCTATGTGCCGGGGGTCGAAGGTGAGGATGCCGAAAGACATCCTGGCGAAATAGCATACACCACTGTTTCAGAAGCAAAATTATATGTTGAACAAACAGGCGTTGATTTTTTAGCAGTTTCAATCGGTACAGTACATGGTCGCATGCAAGGTGAACCAAAACTTGATTATCTACGTCTTCAGGAGATCAATGACGCAATTAACATACCACTGGTGATTCATGGTGGTACTGGATTGAGCGATGACCAATATCAACAACTTATTAATCGTGGTGTCAGTAAAATTAATTATTACACGTCGCTTGCCGATGTAGCAGGTTTACGGATCCGTGAGAACACACAAAACAATCCGTTAAATGGTTACACAGGTTTAGCCGATGGCGTACAGGAAACCATAAGTACTGAAGTTGAACGCTGCATAAATCTCTGGGGAAGCGCCCTGCGCGCTAAAGAAGTAGTCGCTCAATGTGAGGCCTGGTCACCTGTGGAGCATTTAATAATTTATAACGTCAAAGGCATCACTGGTGACGAAACGATAGCGATGATCAATGAAGGAAAAACCATATTAAGTTCAATCCCAGGCGTTCTGGAAATAATCACAGGACACTCAATCCAGGATGACGACTCCTATCGATATACATGGCTTATTCGTTTCTGTCATCGTGCAGTCATCGAAAGTTACCGCAATCATCATCTTCATGTAGCATTTGCCAACACCTTATTTAGACCCGTGGCTGGAGAAAGAATCAGCATCGATTATCAAACACATTGATTCGTGTTCAGACACCATTAATGGGTTAAGCATAAAGAGACGCAGGATTATTTTATGAAAAAAATAATCAAACATGAGTATATTGCGCCGTGGGAAAAGGCCTTCGATAGCGTTCTAACGCCACTCGATGATTTCATTCATCGTCAAACGACCAGTGGCATCCTTCTCATGCTGTGCGCAGTTTTGGCTATATATATAGCTAATAGCCCGTGGAGTGAAGCTTATCATCATATTCTAGCAATCCCATTTACCATCGGCATCCCAGGGTTTCAATTATCAAAAACACTACATCACTGGATTAACGATGGTCTGATGGCTATATTCTTTTTCGTCATTGGCCTTGAGCTCAAACGCGAAATATTAGTCGGCGAACTTGCCAATATAAAATTGGCTATGCTGCCCATAATTGCCGCTGTTGGCGGCATGCTGGTTCCAGTTCTCATCTACATAAGTATCAATCAGGAAGGCACCGCCTTAAATGGCTGGGGCGTACCTATGGCAACCGACATCGCTTTTGCTTTAGGCGCATTAGCTTTACTCGGTAACCGCATTCCGAAAAATCTGCTAACGTTTCTCATCGCTTTGGCTATTGTCGATGACCTGGGTGCTGTTTTAGTCATCGCTCTGTTCTATACAGAAACGATAAACACGATAGCCCTAACTGTTGCTGCAATTTTGATGGTCGTGTTAATTTCGTGCAATCTTGGTGGCATTCGTCGATCATCACCTTATATTTTTCTTGGTACTGCACTCTGGATAGCCATGTTACAAAGTGGTGTCCACGCAACCCTTGCAGGTATTTTTCTAGCGTTCACTATTCCCATGCGACCAAAATATAACCCCAGCAGTTTCTTGTCACGTATTAATGAAATGATTGAACACATCAAACGCAGCTACAAACAAGATGAAAATATCGTAACCAATGACGAACTCCGGTCTCGCGTTAGAGCGCTAGGTGATGGTGTACTGCTCGTGCAGGCTCCCGCACAGATCATGGAACGTAAAATGCACATTCCAACTGCTTATTTCATAATTCCTATTTTTTCTTTAGCAAATGCGGGTATCCCAATCGACTGGACCTCATTGGACAATGTTATTACACACCCTGTTTCAATAGGCATCACAGCAGGTTTAGTTGTCGGCAAGTTAATCGGCATTGCCGGATTTTCCTGGCTTGCAGTAAAACTAGGAGTAACCTCACTGCCGCATGGTCTGAATTTTAAACATATAGTCGGCGCAGCTCTTATGGGAGGCATAGGATTCACCATGTCGATTTTCATTGCAGAGTTAGGTTTTGCGCATTCTGCTGAAGAGTTACTGATGGCAAAAACTGGTATTCTTTTAGCTTCTATCCTCGCTGGCGTTTCAGGCTTTATATGGTTGTTTCTTACAGCAGATAAAAATCGAGAAGCTCAACCTAAATAATTTGTAAGTTTTCTTAAATCCACTATAAACAAACAACATCAAACAAAGAGTTAGAAAATAAATGTTAAGTAAAACTAAGCTACAAAAAACTGTAAAGAATCAACGTCAAGCACTGAAAGAATTATTATTTGTATCTATGACTGAACTTGCAACTTCCTGCGCTAATAAAATACATGACCGCCAAGCACTGGAAAAGATTCTTTCGAACGAAATGAATTCAGCAGAATATTGCAAATATCTTTGGGTGTTAGACAAAACCGGTCGGCAATTAACCGATGATGCTATGCGTACTGGGTTCAAATATGGACAAGTCGGGCGTGATCGTGTCGCACGGCCATATTTACAACGCGCCTTAAAAGGTGAAGACTATTATTTGTCTGAAGCCTACATAAGCCGTAATCGTAAACGTCCATCACTTACCGCAGTTAAAATAATTTATGATGAGAACGGTAAGGTTAGTGGCTATCTAGGAGCCGATTTTGACCTACGAGAACTTCCTCATACCTCTGATGTGTATGTCGGAGAAAAAGATTGGCAACAAATCAAAGGCGACCCCGCGATCAGAAGCGGGTTATTTTCACAACAGCGCACTGAAAGTGCCATGGATTCACAAATTGATGACGTGCTCAGCATCGTCCAGGAACTTATATTAGAGCATGGTGTTTTCCACGCCAAGCTACACTTTTCCAGCAGTCGCGCTACTTTATGGAGAGTAGATAATCCATACGACTACCAAATTTTAAATATCGATGAATTAAGCGACCCTGATATTTGCCTGGCATTTCAACATCAACAATATTTTGAAAAAGCTATTGTTGACACAGTATGTATTGCCAGGGTTTTTCAGCAGTTTAAAGAATTGCGATTTACTGATGAAACAATATATTTACGCGCAGCTTCGCTCAATATTGTTAATGGCATGGTTGGTTTGAATTTTTCATGTGATGGTTCTCATTATATGCATTACGAAGAGTTTCTTGAAAAAAGCATGCCGTTCTGGTTTGGCGGCTAACATTCACCAAATGATTTTTTTAACTTACAGCTAATTTTTTTATGAATGACCATCAAGACTTGTAATTCATCATTTCTATCAACTTGATAGATGCAAAGCTTTACTATTTTATCGACGTTTCACTTGATAGCTACCGATAAGGATTCTCCTTGTTTACTTCCATTGAATCCAGGTCACATATTTCCATATTAAGATTCGTGAAATCCGAAGAAAAATCTACCCATGTCGTATCGTTCTCACTATTCTGATTATTCCTTTCAGGCAAGCTTATTTAAATCTCGTGCAATTATAGCGGCTATTCTCTGTCTGTTGATGCTGGCAGGACTGTTATTTCGCCTGTTCTGGCTACAGGTTATCGACTACAGTCATTATACCGGCCTGTCTGACAATAATCGTATCCAGTTGATGGCATTGCCACCTACTCGTGG
>WTCC01000134.1 GCA_013138755.1 Gammaproteobacteria bacterium | reverse complement strand
GGTTGGAAGCCCGGTTTCGGGCGTTAAAATTATCCAGGCCACAATAGACTGCATTGGCACCGGCAATCACTGCGGCTTTAATAGCTTCAACATCTCCGCCGGGAGCTAATAATTCAATCTTTCTATTCAAATTGCGACTCATTTAATTGCGCGTTATGCTCTGGTAGAATTAACATCTAGTAACTGTACATCCCCGACAACGCCTAAGCAATCGGTTACTTTTTAATCTCCGACAAAAATATAAATAAGCACTGCGGTCACGATGGCAATCAATAAGGTCTGGATCCCACTACGCAACCATGAGACCCCTGCGATACGACCAAGGAAAACACCCAGTAAAAAAACCAGCAGCAGCGCGATAATGATGGCCGCATAGAGCGGTGGTAACGGCAATTGGATTCCGGCGTTTGCTAGCCATAGCGGTATCAGGATAAGAAGTGAAATAATAAGGGGCGCCGAACCATTAACCAGTGCGATCAATATAGGCGCCAGGCGAGCTGCTTCGCCGTGTGCACTTTCCTGTAGATTACTGATCATCGCCTCCTCCAATTTTCCCAGGGCACGCTTCCTTTCGGCAGACTCACTAACGTAGGCGCTACTCACGCCACTCACTCCCAGGGCAATAGCTGCGCCTAGACAGGCGTTGATAATCAAAGATAAGTCAGCGGGTGCACTGACAAGAAATCCAATAATGAGCCCCAGCATAGTGAGTGCACCATCAAATCCGTTGACTACAAAATAGCGCCGTACTATGTCGCGGGTACGGGTAATACGCAGCAGAAATTTTGCCTGCTGAAACAGACTCATGAAATTTTAACCAGCAGCTGAATCACTTTGAACTTCTACTTCGTCAATACTGTGAAGCGATCCCCCCATCTCACTTATGATGGATTGAATTGCTTCAAAATCAACAGCACTCCCTTCTATCGCTAGTTGCAATGTTTCGGTTTTTTCATCCACCTCAAGGACAATTAAATGTACACGATAATCAATGCCTACTTTGGCAATGGCCTGGCAAAATTCAAGAGCATTTGGCTGGTGGGGTTTAAGCACATCGAGCACAATTCTTTTGACAGAAACCATAACTTTTACTCTCATCTGTTATTTTTACTTAAACAAAAAGTGTGACTACAAAAATACCTTACTAATATTTTTATCAATGACAATCTTACTACTTTTTAAAGTATACAGACCACCCTTCATGTAATTTTCACTCGCGTTGACACACATCACACTTGAATTATCATCTATTTATTTATGTACAAACAACAGGCTAATACTGTTACTCAGAAATAATATTGATTCATATCAAGGTGGAAACTGAAAAGCCAGTCTGGCTAGAATAATGGCTAGAACCGGGGCTATTACCGGTTTTACACATTGCTATCAAGTATTCATTTTTTTGACATAACACAACGCATACGCGCTTATAATGTGAAATAGTTGGATAGTTAATATGTGCCGGAGAAGCAAATGGAAACACCCAGAACCCTGACCATCGATGGCAACCAGGCCGCTGCCGAGATCGCGCATCTAACCAATGAGGTTATCGCGATCTATCCAATTACTCCCGCATCACCTATGGGAGAATGGGCGGACGAATGGTCTTCGCGCAATCGGCCAAATTTGTGGGGAACCGTGCCCCGCATTATCGAGATGCAGAGTGAAGCTGGTGCAGCCGGCACCATTCACGGTGCACTGCAAACCGGCGCTTTGTGCACAACCTTTACCGCCTCACAGGGATTGTTATTAATGATCCCCAATATGTTCAAAATAGCCGGTGAACTGTCACCTGCCGTATTCCATGTCGCTGCCCGTTCGATTGCTGCCCAGGCACTTTCAATCTTCGGCGATCACAGCGATGTAATGGCTGCACGCAGCACGGGTTTTTCTTTTCTGGCATCAGGCTGTCCACAGGAGGTTCTGGACATGGCCCTGATCGCTCAGGCAGCGACACTGGAATCACGAATTCCCATCGTGCATTTCTTTGATGGTTTCCGTACTTCGCATGAAGTTGCCAAGATCCAGTCAATCGACACTGAAATTATCAGGCAGATGATAAATCAGGAAAATGTCACTGCACATCGTTTACGTGCACTTTCGCCTGAGCGCCCGGTAATCAGAGGAACCTCACAGAATCCGGATGTTTTCTTTCAGGCGCGCGAAAGCGTCAACCCGTATTACCAGGATATGCCGGCTATCGTGCAAAAAGTGATGGGCCAGTTTGCTGCCCTCACCGGCCGCACTTACCACCTGTTCGATTACGTCGGTGCTGATGATGCTGAAAAAGTTATCGTGTTGATGGGCTCGGGTGCTGAGACTGCAGAGGAAACGGTTCACTATCTCAATGCACAGGGCGAGAAAACCGGACTGATCAAGGTACGACTGTTCCGCCCCTTCGATGCAAAAGCTTTAATCAATGCACTGCCAGAAACCACGTCATCTATCGCCGTGCTTGATCGCACCAAAGAACCCGGCGCAGATGGCGAACCGTTGTATAAAGACATTGTCACCGCACTGGCTCAATGTCACCTTGAATGTCGAGATAGTGATGAAACACAACGATTCGCCCAAATGCCTGTCGTTATCGGTGGACGTTATGGCCTGTCTTCCAAAGAGTTCACCCCGGCGATGGTCAAATCGGTATTTGATGAGCTTGCGCCAAAAGATGACGGGGCTCGACCAAAGAATCATTTCACCGTCGACATAATTGATGATGTAACAAACAACAGCCTGGCGTGGGATGAAAACTTTAGAACCGACACGCACAACAATACTTTTCAGGCCGTTTTTTACGGACTGGGCAGCGACGGTACTGTCGGTGCAAACAAGAACAGCATTAAGATCATCGGCGAGTCCACCGACAAATATGCACAGGGTTATTTTGTTTACGACTCGAAAAAGTCAGGGGCCGTCACCGTGTCACACCTGCGCTTCGGTAATAAACCGATTCAATCGTCTTACCTTATCGAAGACGGTGACGCGAATTTTGTTGCCTGTCATCAGCCGATATTTCTTGAACGTTACCCGATGCTTGATAAGGCGGCAAACAATGCCGTGTTCCTACTGAATACTACGTTAGCACCTGAACAGGTCTGGCAAAGTCTGCCGAAGAAAATGCAACAGCAGATCATCGAAAAACACATCCAGCTTTACTGTATCGATGCTTACAATATCGCTGCCATCACCGGTATGGGTAACCGCATAAATACCATCATGCAGACCTGCTTCTTTTCCATTTCGGGTGTACTGCAGACTGATGTCGCGATAAAAGCGATCAAAGATTCCGTTGAAAAAACCTATGGCAGAAAAGGCAAACGCCTGGTCGAACTTAACTTCAGAGCCATCGACGAGACACTGGCAAATCTGTATGAGGTGACTATCCCGAACAAAACAAATGCTACGTTTGATCTGAATGAGCCAGTTAGCAGCGATGCGCCAGACTTTGTCAAAAAAGTCACCGGTGAGATCATCGCCGGTCGCGGTGACAAGATTCCAGTGAGCCTGTTCCCGGTTGACGGCACCTATCCTGTAGGCACCGCTGCCTACGAAAAACGTAATATCGCACTGGAAATTCCAGTGCTGGATGAAAACCTGTGTACCCAGTGCGGCAAATGCCCGCTGGTCTGTCCGCATGGTGTAATCCGCAGCAAGGTGTTTGATGAAAGCCTGTTAAGCAGTGCCTCGCAAAGCTTCAAATCCATGGCAGTAAAAGGTAAAGATTTCGCCCAGGGATTACGCATGACTTACCAGGTTGCACCGGAAGACTGCACCGGTTGCGGACTGTGTGTCGACATCTGCCCGATACGCGATAAAACCAACGCCAGCCACAAAGCCCTGAACATGGTGCCTTACACCTCCGAGTTGCGCCAGCAGGAAAAACAGAACTGGGAATATTTCCTGACCCTGCCGGAATATGAACGTAGCATAGTCAAAACAAACACCATCAAAGGCGCGATGATCTTACAGCCCCTGTTTGAATTTTCCGGCGCCTGTGTTGGCTGCGGCGAAACACCTTATATCAAGCTGGCGAGCCAGTTATTTGGTGACCGCATGGTAGTTGCCAACGCGACCGGTTGTTCCTCCATCTATGGCGGTAACCTGCCAACCACGCCCTGGACAAAAAATGATAAAGGCCGTGGCCCCGCATGGTCAAATTCACTGTTCGAAGATAACGCCGAGTTCGGCCTGGGCATGCGCATAACAATCAATAAACAAAAAGAATATGCACGTGAGTTACTGCAGCAACTGAAAACTGATATTAACGATGAACTGGTTGAGCAAATTCTTGATGCCGATGAATCAGGCGAAACCGGCATCGCACAACAACGATTACGCTTACAGACTTTACAGGACAAGCTGAAAAATATTGATTCATTTGCAGCTCGCGAACTTGAGAGTGTTGCAGAAAATCTTGGCCGAAAGAGTGTCTGGATCATCGGCGGTGACGGCTGGGCTTATGATATTGGGTATGGCGGACTCGATCATGTGCTGGCATCAGGCGAGGACGTTAATATCCTGGTGCTGGATACCGAAGTCTATTCCAACACCGGCGGACAAACATCAAAAGCCACGCCACGTGGTGCAGTTGCAAAATTTTCTGCCGGTGGTAAAGCTACACCGAAAAAAGATCTCGCTTTGCTGGCGATGGATTATGAAAACGTATACATTGCCCGCGTCGCTTACGGCGCCAAGGACATCCAGACCATGCATGCATTTCATGAAGCCGAAGCTTATCCGGGACCAT
>WTCC01000194.1 GCA_013138755.1 Gammaproteobacteria bacterium | reverse complement strand
GTTATAAAGTGAAGTGTCGAAGAGGAAGGTATGACGCCACCACAGATTTGACGGTCGAAGTTGACGCCATACCCCCATAGAGCCATGCAAAAGCATGACCCGGTTAAGTTACCATAATTTAATCAATAATCCAGCCCTCATCGACCTTTTTGTCGATGCATGCTTCCAGCCGCCTTTATAACTGTTGTCGTTGTCATGTTCAGGTCATTATCTGTTCGAGCTGTGACCGTGGTCAGCGTTACTGCCCTGGCGAGTGTCGTCATGAAGCCCGATCTGAATCGCTTAAACGAGCAGCATCAAAGTATCAACAGAGTCAAGCTGGATGTTTTAATAATGCGGACAGGCAAAGACGTTTCAGAGAACGAAAAAAGCAAAAAGTAACGCATCAGGGTTCCACTCAAAAGCCCCTTCATGCTCTACTCAAAACCCGTTTAACAGAGACTAAAAAGACTCAAATGTTGTCGTTATCGGGTTTTACTTTACGTTGTCATCATTGTGGCGCTGTTTGCGAGCCGTTTTTACGCCAGAATTTTCTGCACAGCAGTCGGTTTAAACCGTCGTTCCGGCGACCAGAGTTTTTTTAGTCCATTCCATCATCAACTGGAGAGACTATGACCATCGATAAAGAGACCGAAGCAAAAATACTGCGTTATCATTTTGTGGAACAGTGGAGAGTAGGCACGATTGCGACCCAGTTAGGCATCCATCATGGCGTGGTGGATCGGGTCTTATCACAGGCAGGGCTGCCTAAAGTGGAACGCAGTGTGCGATCCTCAATCATTGACCCCTATCTGCCTTTTATTATCAAAACGTTGAGTGAGTTTCCAACGCTCACAGCAGTACGCTTATACGAGATGGCAAAGCAGCGTGGTTATCCGGGAGGTCCCAGCCAGTTTCGTCAACGTATCAGTCAACTCAGGCCGCGCAAACAACCCGAAGCGTATTTGCGGTTAAAAACCCTGCCCGGCGAGCAATCACAAATCGACTGGGGACACTTTGGGCACCTCCAGATCGGACAGGTCAAACGTCCGTTAATGGCCTTTGTCATGGTACTGAGCTGGTCGCGGCAGATCTTTTTGCGCTTTTATTTAAATGCGCAAATGGAAAACTTTTTACGCGGACATGTGGCCGCTTTTGAGGCCTGGAATGGATTGCCCAAAGTGCTTCTTTACGACAATCTCAAATCTGCGGTACTTGAACGTCAGGGTGATGCTATTCGCTTCCATCCCACGCTGTTGGCGTTATCCGCCCATTATCGCTTTGAACCCCGTCCGGTTGCCATTGCCCGTGGTAATGAAAAAGGCCGGGTTGAACGGGCGATTCGTTACATCCGGGATAACTTTTTTGCCGGCAGGCGTTGGCAGACTCTTGAGGAACTGAATGCACAGGCCGATGACTGGTGCCAGGGTGTGAGTGCTGACAGGCGCTGTCCGGAAAATAATGACTTATCGGTTAAGGAAGCCTTTTTACAGGAGCAACCGTGCTTGATATCACTGCCGGATAATCCGTTTGATACCCGTGAGAGAGTCGAAGTTCGCGCCCGCAAAACACCCTATATCCGCTTTGATTTAAATGATTACTCGATACCCCATCAACAGGTTCAAAAAACGCTCAGCGTAAACGCTGACCTGAACTCAGTTCGCATCCTTGATGGCGATGAACTCATTGCCGAGCACCCTCGTCATTTTGGTAAAGGCGAGCAAATCGAATGTGAAGCACACATCAACGCCCTGTGGCTGGCGAAAACCCACGCCAAATTGCATCGCGGTCAGGACCGCTTAAGCCAGGCCTCAGCGCATATACCCGAACTGCTACAGCAAGCAATCGAACGTGGTCATGTGTTAAAAACCACTGTGCGCTTACTCAATGAATGCCTGGATCACTATGGACGTGATGAATTTCACCACGCTATAGAAGAAGCCATCAAACAACAGTCCCCCTATCCGCAAGCGGTACAGCAAATACTGGAACGGCGGCGTGATGAAAAACATCAGCCACCACCGATTACCGTTGCACTGCCGGATAAAGTCAAACACGTAACGGTTAAAACCGCCAATGTCGCCGATTACGACGCACTGTATAGCGCGAGAGAAGGAGAAGGAGAAGAAAATGAATGAAGTAGGCACCGTGATAAACAGCGAACAACTCAAGCAACAGGCCATTGAACTGCGGCTTCATGGATTACAACTGCACTGGCAGGAACTCACTGAAGAACACTATCCCTTGCTGTCAACGGTATTGACCTGGGAACTCGCTGAGCGACAACAGCGCTCGCTGGAGCGCCGTTTAAACAGTGCCAAACTCGGTCGCTTTAAGCCACTTCAGGAATTTGACTGGCAGTGGCCGAAAAAGATTGATAGCCAGACCATTCATGCACTGATGCAGCTGGATTTTTTAACCGATACCAGCAACATTATCTTAATTGGTAGTAATGGTGTGGGTAAATCGACCATCGCACAAAACCTGGGCTATCAGGCGGTCATGCAGGGGCATACCGTTGTGTTCACGACGGCCGCCAACATGCTCAAAAAACACGTTTCGGTGAATTGCTCGATAATGCACAAAGAGAATCTGTGACCGTTTCAAAACAAGGGCGAGCAGTCGCATTGATGATCAACACAATCCTATAATAAATTATTTTTTATCTCTTCGATGAACGGGTCATTGCTGAAATTCGTGATACCGTGGCTATGGCGTCGATCACACTCTATGTATGCTAAATTGCAATAAATAAGTGGCAAAAGATCAAAAATAAGCTAAAATGCCATTAATATGTTACATAATAGGCTATAAGGAAAATAAGGTGGGCTGTGAATCCGTTTCTTGAACAAATAGGGCAGAGATTTAAAGCAGAGCGTAAGGCCCGGTGTCTGAATCAAACCAATGCGGGCGAGAAAGCAGGATTGTCCCGCCGAGAAATAAGTGAGATTGAAAACGGATCTTTCCGGGGGAGTATATTGAAAGTGCAGGGCTATGCCATGTCACTGGGCTTTTCCCTGACGTTGGAGTTGAAACGTCGCCCAACCTTCGCTGAGTTGCCGGGGGTATTTGATGAAGATTCAAACTGATCAGCGCATACGCCAGATTACTATTAATGTGGCGGGTGAGGTGGCGGGTCTCCTGGAAAAGAACACCCAGTTTGAATTTACCTATCATTCAGATGCGCAGACGCCCGTTGCGGTGTCCATGCCCATAGACAATCGTTTTTATCAAGACGGGGCGTTATTTCCAATCTTTGAAATGAATATCCCGGAGGGGTTTATTCGTCATCGTATGACAGAACGGTTGCGTAAACATATACAGGTTGATGAGATGCTCTTTCTGGCATTACAGGGAAAAGCAGGCATTGGTTGTATTAGCTATGAGACCCATGGGATTGAGCAAGAAGAAGTTACGGCAGAAAATTTGGCTGAAATTTTAGCCTGGAAGGGAAGTAACGACCTTTTTGATGAACTGGTGAATAAATATTTACTGCAATCGAGCATCAGTGGCATTCAGCCAAAAGTGCTGGTGCCCGAGTCGACAGTGGAGACAGAGAAGGGTGCATTAGTCTTGCCCTCATTGATTGTTAAAAGTGCTGATGACGAATATCCGGGGCTCGCCCTAAATGAATTTATTTGCATACGACTGGCCAGAGCATGTCAGATTGAGACACCTGAATTCTGGTTATCGGATAATCAGCAATTGTTTGTGATGCGTCGCTTTGATCTAAAAGAAGATGGTAGCTGCATAGCAATGGAAGACATGGCCGTGCTGCAGCGGAAATCAACCAATGATAAATACCGCTCGAGTTATGAATCAATGATCAAGGTACTTCAATTCTACTCATCTGATATACAGGCGGACAATGAGACACTGTTTAAAATGTTGGTGCATAGTTGCATGGTTGGTAATGGCGATGCGCATTTAAAAAACTACGCCATGCTCTATGATGATATTGAGGCTATGCGTTTAAGTCCATTGTACGATGTAGTGAATACGCAAATTTATATGCCAGCAGATACCCTGGCGTTGAAATTGGGTAAGTCCAAAAATTTTCCAGATCGAAAGCGCATTATTGATTTTGGAAAAGTCATGGGGGTTAAAAGCTCTGAAGACATTGTTGATAAAATGGCTGAGCAGATCAGAGATGAGCTTGAAGTGCTGATCGATTATACGGAAGGGTTGACGTTAGATATTAAGTCATCGATACTGGAAAATATTCATCGGACCACAACGCGCACAGCAATTAAAACGCGTGCGATACGTAGACATACAAAACATAACTAATGATTTAGGTGGGTTGTCATTCTAGTCATCTGCTCAATAATCGGTGTAGGAAAATTCCTACACCCGTTTCCACTTTACGCCAGTTCCAATAGATTTAATCTACTAGTATTATTCGTCTCATGCCGACATGGAGAGTCAGGTGAAGGCCGACCAGGAATGTCAGGCTACAGCGCCTCAGGGGGAATCACCCTGAGGCGCGTTTTTAATTTACAGGAAGT
>WTCC01000040.1 GCA_013138755.1 Gammaproteobacteria bacterium | reverse complement strand
GCGGTAATTGTTTCGAGTGCCATCAGAAAGCAGAACCGCAATGGGATTTTATCTGTGAAGAAGATCATGGTTGCGACTCGCTGCCGATTCCTGACTTTATGATTCGCTGGATCCAGCGTGGTGATCCACGTTGTGATTAATAATAGGGGCAGACCACGGTTATCTCAATAACTTTAAGTCCCGCAGTTTACGAAAAACTACATTGCGGTCTATTTTGAACCGTCCATTAAATCGAGGCAAAACCATATGGCCGCACTTTCCCTGTTGATGTAAATATATGAGGGTCTGCTAACCGGGAAATGCTGAGTTTTGCGTTAACGGACCTTCAGTAAATATACTTGAAGGGAAAAATCCGACCCACAGCGGACGTTCAGCACCTGTAAGCAAATCCTTATATTTATACCTTCATGCTATGTAGTATTCTTAGCACATTAAAAATCGATGAAATTCTAATGTTGCGCTGCTTTGTTGACAATTATCAATTTATCATTATGGTTATTAAAGTTTGTAAATAAATCTTTCGTCGCAATGACGAGTAAATGAACTAAATAAATGAAGGGATAAAATGATATGTGGACAGTCAAGTACAAATCAAATAATGATTCTCAAACATGGTCTACCTTAGACTCTTACGATAATAGGCTAAGTGCTATCGTCCGTGCTTCTTGGATGTCGCGTGAGTATTTTACGGTTAAAGTAATAAATCCAGATGGAACCGTAATTTGGAGTAATTAACGGAATGGCTGTTCTTGGCCGCATATTCCCTGTTGATGTAAATAAATGAGGGTCTGCTAACCGGGATATAGTGATTATTCATTAACGGACTGATGGAAAATATTTCCGAAGGTAAAAAACCGACCCTCACCGGACTGTCAGCAGTTGTCAGATTATTTAACTTTTTGAAAATTACACTGAGTTACTGCTTAAACGCTAGTTAAAATCACCATCTATATATGTGTTCCGCAATTTTCGTAATTAAAGTCAGTTTAAAAATAGTATGTTCGATTTGACCATTTAAATTGATATGTATCAATGACATAAAACGTAATATATACATAATTAAATTAAGGTTTTTTAGATAACAATCAGTTTAGAAAGGGAGAAATAACATGATGCATTTTACCAATTCCATCATTCGAATTTTTCTGATACTCACGCCATTATTCATCGCTGCTTGTGGCGGTGGCGGTAACGATGGTCCGATCGATACGGTTAGACAAGGACTTTTTATTGATAGCCCTGTTGAAGGGATAACGTATAAAACAGCTACCCAGAGCGGTAGGACCGATTCAGCTGGTACATTTTCATATAAAGATGGAGAGACCATCACTTTTTCTCTTGGGGAAATTATATTGGGTGATGCAATGGCCAGGGCAACAATAACCCCGATCGATTTGGTTCAAGGTGCTGTTGATGAAATGCATCCGACAGTTACCAATATATGCAGATTTTTACAGTCCCTAGACTTAGACAATAACCTCGATAATGGCATTGAAATTAGCCAAGAAATTATAGATTGGATTCAAGGACAAAATATCGATTTTACAAAAAGTGTTCAAGAATTCGGACTTCTTAGCAGTGTTACGGGACTTTTTGATTCATTGAATAATGCTGGTGTTTTTTCTGATGGCAACCTAAGAGGGCTTCGTAATGCAATACAGGCCCAAGCGCATATTAGAGAATCTATCGCTGGCGAGCCATCTGGCGAACAAATAGAAATATCATGGCTACGAGAGGGAAACTTTTGGAAAGTTGCATGGCATGAAGTAGAAACAAATATTGGGTGGACCGGAGGTTACGGCGATTATGATCTTGGATCTTACACAATGAAGATCGGGGCACCTCAGCTAGTTGCCGGTATACAGATGTATGAATTGATTCTATCTGGGGACACTCAAAAATATACGCCTCTCTGGCAGTATATTGGTACAGACAATCTTGGGAATGTTTATGGGCTTAGTTCCATAGATGCAACGCCAACTCTGATATTCTCCAAGGTGGACGATACTTGGACTGGGATTGGGTTCTATACAGACTTTGAAGGAGAAACAGGTATTCAAGTTAATAGAAACGGATATATGGCCCCTAGTAAATACACAAAGCAAAGCGGCTATGCAGGTACACTCACATCGGTTGGATGGTCTAAAAATAATGTAGTCTACTCAGGGAGCGGGTGTGAGTACTTTTCTGGTTATGGAACTATATGTGGCTCTACTGGTACCGGGGCAGGTCCTGATGTTGACAACGAAATGCATTTTGAATACTGGTCTCCAACAGCCGGTCCGGTCGGAATGCACTTAGCCTATAACTATGAAAACTGTCTTGGATTTTATTGTAACGAAAAGCATCTTGAGCAGCGTATTGAAATCTGGCATTTTGGCGACGTAACTGGTTCGGTGGACTTTCTTTACGAAAGTGAACCGGACACCTATGTAGATCCAACCATGATTCAATTAGGTGATATAATCGGACAGGTCTTTTCCGTATATGGAGATGTCTATACTGGAGACCTGCCATCGGGTGTTATAGAAAGTTATAGTGCCGTTGTAAGTGATGAGCTAATGGCTCAAATAGAATCTTGGTATCCTCATTCAGCCACTGAAGGCCAAGACATAGCAGAGCGGGTCCATGACTGGTACAAGTTTGAAATCAGCGAAGCTGATGTCGAAAGAGATATTGCCTTTTATCTTGTATGGAATGAAGAAGAAACAAATCTGAATTTCTATTTTTTTACGGCGCCGGATAACCCAACATATGGATTCCTTTATTTAGGTCAGGAAACTTTTCTTGATACCGTAACTGAATTCAACCGTAGCAAAGGAATCGATGGCACTCTTGCAGCGGGAACCTATTTACTGGGTGTGGAGCGGACCACGCCATCTGACTTTGCCACGGAATATGGAATACTTGTATTACGGGCTGTTCCATGACAAAAAACAGCAGGTAAATTAAGTAGGACGTAGCCAATGACACTGCTTTAAGCATAAAGGTTTGCATGTGTTATGTTATTTGTCGTATTCAGACCTGATCTGACAGTTACCGATTTTGTCGAGGTGACTGTCAGATCAAACTCAGTTTTTATATATTACCTGCCAGATTTTTCCCCATCTTATTATTCTGCTATTGGTGCCCGGCCGCAGCAGATCTCTCAATTGTATTTAACAGTGCAATGAGATGAATTAAGCGTATCTTGTCCTAAAGGCCTCTACATTCCTACAATTCAGCCCCAGCATTATGCGGGGTTTTGTTTGTCTTTCAGTCCGCTTCACGCCCTGAGGTGTTCGGTCAAGCTACTTTCACCAAAGTGAGTAATGGTGAACCACGTCGCTCCAGGGCTTTAAGGTAAACCACCTCATCGTATGGTGTTCGTGTTTGCCAACAACGAAAAAGAATGCGTATCCATTTAAAGGCTAAGGCTCGCACCGCCGCCTGATAGGTGCTCCCTTTGGCTCGTTGCTGCCGATAAAACTCACCAGCCCAATAAGATTTATTAATAGTCTGCGCTGCCCATTCAACAAACGTTTGTCACAAAAATGTTGGACATTGCCAGCGCCAATGTACCCAGTGTTTTTTACCACTACGTTCTGTCACTGGTGCAACACCAGAATATTTCTGCAGGTCTGCCGCACTTTTGTAACGATCTCTTTGCTCACCAAAGGCAACCAGTAATCGTGGTGCCAGGCTCGGCCCAGCACCTGGCAGAGCAGTAAACAAAGCATAGTCCTCATGCTGTTTTGCGACACTTTCGATTTCAATATCAAATCGTTTAATAGCATCTAGCATGACACGTAATTGCTCTACATAAACTAATGCTTGCAAACGATGCGGCACAACAACAGCTTCGTCTAACGTCAGTGGTGTGGCTGTTTTAATGGCGATAAGTCGTCGCTCTAATACGCGTTCAAAACGCATATTGTGTTCATGAAAAAACTTTCGTAATGTGCTTTTACGCGCACGTTTAACCTGTAGCAGTGTTGGCCAACGCGTAAGAAAATCACAAAATAATGGCGTATCGATATGATCAAACCACTCTAGCATCTGCGGGTAATATTGCTTTAGTGCAACACGTAAACGATTAGTAATGCGGATTTTGTCGCCAACTAGATTCCTTCTTTGTTCCACCAGAGATGCCAGCATACGTATCTCAACGCTTTGTGGCTGTAGCGGTTTAAAGCGCTCAGGGTGACGTAAAATTAAATCAACTGCCAACTCCGCATCGGTGGGATCATCCTTGGCTCGACTAGGTTGAAACGCTTCTCGATATTTAGCTAACGTAGACGGATTAACCGGGAAGATCACAAAACAATCATGCTTTTGAAGTGCGTATACAATAGGCCCTTTAGATAGTTCCACTGCAACCGCTATAGGGGATCCAAACCGTTGGCGCATTGCCTGTGCCCATTCATCAATCCGCTCAACCTGGTGCGGTATAACATCAAACTCTTGTTCACCACCATCAGCACTTTGAATACAAATATCATGTTTGGCGTCTGCCCAGTCAATGCCAATAAATGCTGTAAAAGAAGTCGTATTTAACGTGTTCATAGAAATACTCCCGTGTTACATTATTCGTAAGGGACATGCATGCCTGGAATCTGCGAAAGCAATATAGGTGAGCCGGTGTGACGGCAAGCCCTGAGTATTCGTTAGCGATCCCAGGCAGCACCTGCAGACTCGAAACCAAAGCGGTGAACATCATATGTTAGTGCCGATTTATTCGTAGTCTGCGGTGCATGTCCTGCTCTCACTGACAGCTACCTGCCAGCTGTGAATAGTATCGCTGAAAGTAGGACGGAATAACTATAAAGTGCCGGTAAGCGACTGTTGGATTAGTTCGTTGTCAAAGGTTTCATCAAGGGTCGCTAACCGACCCTATATATGAAAACCAGTTAAACCTTCCGCTGAATGTCCCACAATTCAAATGTTATATATCGAAGAATGATTAGCGCGTTTCAGTTATGATGCGTGTTGTTAAATAATTCTGTAATAAAGTCAGAATACAACAGTTTAATTAATATTGGTATAACGAGGAAAAATACGACATGAGTACAGGTACAGTAAAATGGTTCAATGCAGATAAAGGTTTCGGTTTCATCACTCCAGACGATGGAGGGAAAGATCTGTTCGTTCATCATACTGAAATCCAGAGCGGTGGCAGCTATGCAACGCTCAGTGATGGCCAGAAAGTAGAATACGAAATCGGACAAAGTGAGAAGGGACCGTGTGCAAACAAGGTTG
>WTCC01000096.1 GCA_013138755.1 Gammaproteobacteria bacterium | reverse complement strand
GGTAGAGCATGAAACGCACGAAACAGGTAAGAAGAGCCGTCAACGAGGATCAGTGGTGGTTTTTTATCAGTCATCAGATAGTACAGCTCAAATTTTTAGAGTCGGGGGTTCATTTTTCAGGCTGCTGATTATCGCAAACAGTGAGGAACATGAACAGAGAATATAATGATGATGCTACATGTATTTAGTAAATCGACAATATACGGTAAAATCGCCGCCTTCGACGACTTTCGTTTTCTACTAGCCTTATACCAACCAGGTAATTATGTCTGTTTACACCACCATCGAAGAAAATGAACTCAATACTTTTCTTACCAACTATACCGTTGGTGAGCTGGAAAGCTTTCAGGGCATCAGCGATGGTATCGAAAACACTAACTATTTTGTTAACACCACAGTCGGGCGTTATGTATTAACGATTTTTGAGCACCACGATTTTGCCGAGATGCAGTACTACCTCAATCTGATGCATCATCTATCTGACCACGATGTACCCAGCGCGAATCCGGTCGCCGACAAACAGGGCAACTATCTAAGTCATTTCAAAGACAAACCTATCGCTTTAGTCGAACGCCTGGATGGCAGCAGCACTATCGACACGACAGTTCACCATTGTGAACAGCTTGGCGTCGCCATGGGGAAAATGCACACCGCCGGTTTAAGTTACGACGCCAGGCAGGTTAATCCCCGCGGTCCGTCGTGGTGCCAGCATACCGCCAGCAAAGTAATGGAAAAATTGTCTGATAGCGAACAATCGATGCTCGATGCTGAAGTGCATTATCAAAAAGAAAAACGTCATGCGCAGTTACCTCGTGGCGTCATTCATGCGGACCTGTTTCGTGACAATGCTCTCTGGCATGACAACAATTTTAGCGGCATCATCGATTTCTATTATTCCTGTGATGATGTTTTATTGTACGACCTTGCCGTTGCAGTGAACGACTGGTACTCAAATGATGATGCCAGTTTAGATAAAGACAAAGTTCTGGCTTTCCTTAATAGCTACAACGCACACCGTCCACTAGCTAAAAACGAACAGGAATACTGGCCAGCCATGTTACGCGCGGGGGCTTTACGTTTCTGGCTATCGCGCCTACATGACAAACACTTTCCACGTGCTGGCGAGCTGGTGCATACAAAAAATCCAGACGAGTTTAAAGCCATATTGTCTGATCGGATTAAACGCAGTGAAGACTACTTTAACTACTGGCCCGTCACGCTTGATACTCAATAAATCAATTTCTAAAATTGAATCCTTGATCGACTGGAGTGGTCGCACCGTCTCCTGGTTAAGTTTATTTTTGGTCGTGGTCACTTTTATCGTCGTTGTCTTACGCTATGCCTTTGATGACGGTTCGATTGCCCTACAGGAGGCCACAACCTATCTGCATGCATCTGTTTTTCTCATCGGTATGGCCTACACCATGCAGCAGAATGCACATGTTCGCGTTGATATTTTTTACGCCAACTTTTCAAAACAGGGAAAAGCCTGGGTTGATCTGTTCGGCGCCTGTTTTTTATTATTACCATTCATGTTATTTATCACCTGGATCAGCTGGCAATACATTGCCTCTAGCTGGTCGGTGCTAGAAAGTTCACGAGAAGCGGGTGGTTTACCCGGGGTGTTTTTGCTTAAGAGTTTGATCTTAGTTATGACTCTCTTATTGAGCCTGCAAGCCTTTACCCAGATCGCACGTAACATCGAAACCATCCTTAGTAATAGTAATAGCAGCGGCAACAATAACAACGGTGAAGATGACTGATGGAATACATGTCTCTTTATCTTTTTGCCGCGGTTTTTGTTTTACTACTCATCGGTTACCCCGTCGCTTTTACTCTGGCAGGTACTGCACTGATTTTCTCTGTCATTGGCGAGTTAACTGGTAGCTTTGACCCGGCATTTTTAGAAGCCTTACCTAATCGACTATACGGCATTATCAGCAATCAGATTTTAATCGCTGTACCCTTATTTGTATTTATGGGCGTGATGCTTGAACGCTCAAAGATCGCCGATGAATTGTTGACCACGATGTCACGCCTGTTCGGCCACCTCCGCGGTGGTCTAGGAATATCAGTCATACTTGTCGGCATGCTACTTGCTGCTAGTACCGGCATCGTTGGTGCCACTGTGGTCACCATGGGCCTAATATCATTACCCACGATGTTAAAACGTGGCTATGATCCGAAAATCTCAACCGGGCTCATCTGCGCTTCCGGCACCCTGGGTCAAATTATTCCGCCTTCCATCGTTTTAGTGTTACTCGGCGATGTCTTATCGAATGCCTACCAACAAGCACAATTGGATATGGGTATATTTTCTCCTGAGACCATTTCTGTAGGAGACTTATTCGTCGGCGCCTTAATTCCGGGGTTCATGTTAGTCACGTTATACATCCTGTACATAGCCGGTGTTGCCTTTTTTAATAAAGACTCGATGCCTGCAGCCATCGATGACCATACAACTTTCGATACTCATCTAGGTCAGGATGTAGTCAAAAGCTTGATACCACCGATGGTTCTCATCCTTTCGGTACTGGGCTCTATCATCGCAGGTGTCGCCACACCAACTGAAGCGGCATCTATCGGCGCTGTTGGTGCAATGCTATTGGCGCTGACAAAAAATAAATTAACACGGGAGACTCTAAGAGAAGTTGTGCGCAGCACCACGCGTGTTAGCTGCATGGTTTTTATGATTCTGATTGGTGCAGCACTATTCTCTTTAGTCTTTCGAGGCTTTGAGGGTGATGAACTGATTCAGGAGATGCTGGGCGATCTCAGCGGCGGTAAATACCATGCGCTGTTCATCGTTATGCTGGTGATGTTTTTACTTGGCTTCGTTTTAGATTTCATCGAAATTACATTTGTTGTCATACCGATTGTCGGCCCTGTTTTATTAGCTATGGGCATCGACCCTGTCTGGTTAGGTATCTTAATCGCGATTAATCTACAGACCTCTTTCCTCACGCCACCTTTTGGCTTTGCCCTGTTCTATCTACGTGGTGTTGCGCCACCAGAAATAAAGACCACGCAGATCTACCAGGGCGTGATTCCTTTTATTGCCATTCAACTAATCGTCATGGCGATGATTGCTTACTGGCCAGCATTAGCCACCTGGCTACCTGGCCAAATATCTTGATAACACAAACGATTAAGCGTAAAAAGTAAGCCTATAGAGAAACCATAAGGACAATTCAATGACCGCCGACAGGCTCTATTTTGCACAACATGGACTCGCCGTTAATAAAGAGGAAGACACTGAACGACCTCTGTCTAGAGACGGCATAGAACAAACGACATCTGTGGCTAATCAATTACGCGCAGCCGATATACCGGTTACTAATATTTTCCACAGTAAAAAATTACGATCACAGCAAACCGCAGAGATTTTTTCTTCCATTTTGAAACAGGCAAAAATATCAGATATAGACCACCTATCACCAAATGATGACATATCATTAATCAAACAACATTTAACCACGAGTAACGCACTATATATTGGCCACCTGCCTCATATTGAAAAGCTTGTTACTTCGTTAATCACCGATGATGAAGATTTGAATATCATCAAATTTCAAAACAGCGCTGTTATCTGTCTGGAAAAAAAAGAAACTCGATACCAGATACTCTGGTACATCACACCGCACATTAATTAACCGTCATGAAGCTAACATCGCCCATCGATTTTTTGGCACAGAAACTACTTTATCTTTGGATAAAAACAGACGTTGCCGAACTGACTCACTATCAACAAAACAATAAAAACATCAAGGTTGTCTATGTTCTCGAATCACGTGCCTGGTCTGACCTGCTGGTTCTCGAAGAAGAATGTGCCACACTGCAATTAACGCGACCGCGCTCAAGGATAAAACATCAACAATTGAAACAGTGGCACTGTGTTTATACAGTGGCTCAGTCGCGCCCGTTAAAATCATGGTTACAAAATAAAACCAAACATTCACATATGCTGAGCGGTATATATGATGCTCTAAAAGAAAACCCCGAACTCGATGTTCATTTTGTACCTATCGTTATATTCTGGGGCCGACCTGTATCCAAACAAAAACACTGGCTACGTGTTTTATTCTCCGACACCTGGAGTCTCGGTGGGCGTACCCGTAAACTTTTTACCATCCTGTTCAATGGTAAAAATACACTGATCCAGTTTTCGCCGGCCATATCTTTTCGCGAATTAATTAATGAAGCACCACAACGAGATAACGCAGTTGATAATTTACAGACCGTTTTATCAGAACGACTGATTAAAATTAGAACAGCCACTCTGGGTCCCGATATATCTCACCGCCGCACACTCATCAGAACGTTATTAGATAATAAAGAAATTTCTGGCGCCATCGACGCGCGCGCTAAACAAGACAATATCTCAACATTACAGGCTACCAAAATTGCCAACAACTACTTAAAAGAAATCGTCGCTGACCGCAGTTATATCACCATTCATATCCTACAACGCGTGCTAAGCGCATTCTGGAATAAATTTTATTCAGGTATCGATGTTCATTTTAGTGCGGCGCTAAAATCATTAGCACTAACGCACGAACTGGTTTATGTGCCGTGTCATAGAAGCCATATCGATTACTTATTGCTATCCTACGTAATCCACAATGAAGGACTGGCGATACCATACATAGCAGCTGGGAAAAATCTGAATATGCCTGTGGTTGGCCCTGTATTACGCAAGGCAGGCGCTTTTTTTATACGACGAAGCTTCAAAGACAATGCGCTGTATTCAACGGTGATGTTTGAATACCTGGCATCACAAGTATCATCAAATATGCCTATCGAATATTTTATCGAAGGTGGTCGTAGTCGAACCGGCCGGCTACTTCAGCCCAAGCCAGGTATGCTGGCGATGACGGTGCGCAGTTTTTTAAAATACCAGAAACGTCCCATTGCCTTCATACCCGTCTATATCGGCTATGAAAAAATGATAGAAGGTAAAGCTTATCTTGCCGAGCTTACCGGTGATGATAAAAAGTCAGAAACACTGTTCGGATCAATTCGTTCATTTTTTAGCATCCGCGGATTCCACGGACGAGTAACCACAAGCTTTGGTCAGGCCATCCTGCTCAATGACATTCTAACCATACAAAATAAAGACTGGAAACAAATCCCATACGATGACACAAACCGTCCGGAATGGTTAAAACCAACAGTCAGTCAAACGTCACAACTCATCATGCAGCGCATTAATGAAAGCTGCTCCGTTAACGCCGTTAACTTAATTGCAACCGCATTACTTGCTTCACCGAACCAGACCATGGATGAAGGAGAGTTACGATCAACTCTGTCACAATATATCAAGTTAATTTCTGCGCTTAACTATTCCGATCATATTACTGTTACCACTCTCGATTCAACACAACAAATCCAGCAGGCAGAAAAACTTGGCCTGGTAAAACGTCGCAAACATGAGATGGGAGATTTTATCTTCCTCGACAAACCACACGCAATTTTACTGACTTACTATCGTAACAATAGTCTGCATCTATTCGTTATGCCGTCTCTCATCGCCTGCTGTTTCAATACCATCGTTGAGATCGATCGCGACGCCATCATCCGTTATATTAAGATTACTTATCCTTTTCTAAAGTCTGAGTTTTTTCTTCCCTGGTCGCCGTCAGAAATCGAAAACGTTATTGACAAGACTCTTGAGCATCTTGTCTCCAGCCAACTCATTAACTATGATGATAAAAGAAATTTGTTCAGCAAGCCCGTTTTAACGACTGAGCTGCATGCGCAACATACAACGCTTGCGCAAGTAATTTCTCCACTACTAGAACTTTACTACATGATTTTTGCTTTACTAGCGGAGTCTGGCTCAGACACTTTGACTCGTTCCCGTCTTGAAGAACGCTGCTATCTTATGGCCCAGCGACTATCTCTAATGTATGAGATCAACTCGCCAGACTTCTTTGATAAAAAACTAATCGCTAACTTCATTAATTCATTAATCGATTATGGCTATGTAAACGTCAACGAATCGAATAAACTAGCGCTCAACGAAACAGCACTAACTGTAGGTAGGCATGCCCGTCGTTTACTCGATAAAAATATGCAATACAACATATTACAAATGCTGCGCACCTCCTCGACTAACCTTTAACTTTTTTAATAGCTTCATCACCACCTCATGACCAATCAAACACTGTCGAACATCAAAACTTTTTACCAGGCGAATCCATGGAAAGGCCGAACTATTATTGCGCTACTCTCCATCGTTATAGTACTTGGAGCCGTGCGACTCGCTCTGCCGCAGACTATAATTTATAGTGCGACATCATGGTTAGAAAAGCGTGATATCGACTCAACGATAGAAGCTATAAATATCAACATTTTCGATGGCACTGTTTCCTTAATCAACGCAAAAGGTAGCAAGGACGGCAAACCATTATTCAATATTGGCTTAATCGATATACACTGGCACTGGTCTCCTTTATCTAAAAAAACAGTCGTTGTGACGAAAGTAGTACTTGATGAGCTCTCTGTCGATATAGAACATTTCTCTGACCAGTTAATCGTTGGCGGCGTACACATCCCGCTCGGCGGAACAGACACCGAAACAGATGATCAAGCTGCTGACATCGAAAATAAAAAAGCAAAACCCTGGGCAGCATCTTTAGGTGAAGTAGTTTTTACTAACCTCAATATTTGCTACTTGCAAAATACTAACGATCTTGCCAATGCCGCTGAAGACTCTAAAGTTATCGATTACTGCGTTGATCTAAAAGAGATGACCTGGGGTGGCACTATCGGTTACGCCATCGATCCTAAACTTCCAGAAACAACAGACCTGATACTGTCTTCGACGGGCACGTTCCAACTTAATGGTCTAACCATAACTAACAATATTCTTAAAAAATATCCTCTGACATCATCGACTAATACCTTGAAAAATGTCGTCATCTCTGGCCTTAACGCTATACATATCGACTCTCTCGAAATGAATGGTCTTTCTGCTCTGCAGCGTGAAGATACCGACCACAAAGATGCTATCCGTTTTCAACAATTATCGATTAAAGATATTAACTTTACCGACCTTAACTCACTGGCTATTAATTCGATCGACATCAAAGAGCCCGGCTTATATCTCGTCAAACTCAATAATACCGACTGGGAATACCAGCAGTGGCTACCACCGACTCCTTCGTCAGATGATACCTCCAATAAAAACGCAAACAAAGATTCAAGCACGTTTACGCTTTCTCTCGACAACATAGCCATCAATAATTCTGATTTTTGCTACGTCGAAAACACAAACAAACTTAATTACTGCTTCACTCAGAAAAACATTTCCTGGGATGGATCCATAAAGTCGACCACAGGTGCTGACGATATCAAACTTGCAATTAATGGCAACCTGGTCGCCACCGACACCACAGTATCAAATCAAACATTGAAGCGAGATCTGGTTGATATAAAAAATATCACCCTTAGCAATCTAGACGTAAATGACATTGACAAGGCGACTTTTGACAACTTAGTCATTAAAAACCTTACCGCGCTGCAACGTAGTGACAAACGCTCGGACGCTACTCTCGCTTTTTCTAGTCTGGCGCTAAGTAAAACTGAATACGCTAAAGACTCTATCAAAATCAATTCTATCGACCTTGATGGTCTCTCCAGCTATGTTTCAAAAAACAAAGACGGCGCATGGGAACATGATAAATGGATTCCAAAATCTAATGCAAAAGAAAAATCGAAGCCTACTGATAAACAGACAAGCCAGAACAAATCCATACTTGTCTCTATCAAGTCGGTCAACATTAAAACCGACAAGGACATATTGTTTACTGATAACACCACTAAACCATCTATGAAGGTGGGGCTATCAAAACTTACATTTAATATTGATGACTTAGTATCTAACCGACCTGATTCAGATAGCCCTTTTAAACTTTTTGCCAAAACAATCCGTCATAGTACGATCAATATAACCGGTACCGTCCGACCGTATGCAGAAAAACTTTCCTTTGACGCAAAAGGTAAACTTAAAGGTTTTGATCTCCGCGCAGCAACACCTGAGACCAAAAAAACCATTGGTCATATCATAAAAAGTGGGCAGTTGGATGCTGACCTAGAACTTCTTGCCGTCGATGGACAACTGGACAGCAACATCGGTCTGTCGCTTTATCAATTCCATATCAAACCCATGAGTAAGGATGACTCCGCAAAACTCGATAAAGAATTGGGCATGCCGCTCAATCAAACGCTGACTCTATTACGTAATAAAGACGACAGTATTCATTTAGATATCCCTATTACTGGTGATACAAGTAACCCGGATTTTAGCCCGATGCACGCCATCGTTAAAGCTACGACTGCAGCTGCAACGGTCACTCTAATTACCTTTTATACGCCTTACGGTTTAATCTATGCCGGTGGTAACGTTTTATTTGACCTTGCCACTGCGATGAACTTTGACCCGATAGCTTTTACTCCAGGGTCATCAAAACTGCCTGCGGATGGCGAAAAACAGTTGGATAATCTGGCTAAATTATTAACCGAAAAACCTCAGGTTCACTTAACCCTATGCGGCATGACTAATAAGGATGATGCCTTTTCACTTTATCCAGATCTAAAACAGACGAATGAAAAAGATAAAAAAGAAGTCCACCCAGCTTTATCCAAAAAGCAAACTATCGCGTTACGGAAATTAGCCACCGAACGGCAGGACGTAACTAAAAACTATTTAATCGATACTGCAAAGATTACGCATGATCGCTTGATCTTATGTGATCCTGAGCACCAAATTGATACGAAGGCTTTTTCTGGTGTTGATGTAAATATCTAAAATCTGTTATAAATTTCAGCTCGTTTTTCTTTTCTTTTAGCTGATACGGCCAATATCTCTAGCTTTTCATCTTCGCTGGCATCGCCCCAGCGAATGATCTCATCGACTGTGCGGCCACAGCCTAAACAGACATCCTGCTTATCAAGGCAACAATTTTTAACACATGGAGAGAGCACGGCCATTGAATGTATCTGGCTATCTGACATTAAAATATATTTTTTCTGATATCTCATGCCATGCTGAAACCTGTTTATAAAACTTATTGTAGGAGTCATAAATTTTTTGCGCGGCTTTATTTTTACCAGCTAACTCTGT
>WTCC01000220.1 GCA_013138755.1 Gammaproteobacteria bacterium | reverse complement strand
CGATCATAAACCACGACATCAGCTTGTTGCATCAAACGTAAGGCACGAAAAGTTAATAGATCCGGATCGCCTGGACCTGCACCGACCAGAAATACCTCACCTGGCATTTCTGGTTTTTCAGCCTGCGCATCAATCGCTTTATCGAGCATCTGTTTAGCTTCATCTTCATGACCAGTAAACACCAGTTCTGCAACGGTACCTTCCAAAATGGATTCCCAAAATCCACGGCGTGATTCAACATTTGGGAAAACTTTCTTTACTTTATCGCGAAAACCTTCGACCAGGCTAGCTAAGCGTCCATAAGCAGCTGGTATGCTGCCTTCTAGTTTTGTGCGTATTAAGCGCGCCAGAACTGGTGATGCACCACCAGTAGAAACGGCGATAACAACAGGAGAGCGGTCAATGATCGAAGGCATAATAAAACTGCACAGATCAGGGTTATCGACCACGTTTACCGGCAATCTTAGTTGGTGCGCAAGAGAAGACACCCGCTCATTAACAGAACGTTGATCTGTTGCCGCAATTACCAGGACACAGGACTCCAGGTCTAAATCTTCAAATTCACGTGCTGTATGCTGTATCTGTTGCTCCTCACTTAACTGTTGTAGCTCCTCACAAAGGTCGGGAGAGATAACGGTTACTTCAGCCTGAGCCTTTCTTAACAGCGCCACTTTACGCGCCGCTATAGAACCACCGCCAACCACTAAACAAGGGCGATTTTTAATCTGGATAAATATTGGTAGATATTCCATAACAACTATGTCTTTACGTTAATCAAAAGTACAACGATTTGTAATTTAAAAAATAAGAGATCAGGCTGAAAGCAACTCGTCCAGCTTACCGCTTTGATTTAATGCAGCAAGATCATCAAAACCACCGACATGATAATCATCGATAAAAATTTGCGGGATAGTACGGCGGCCGGTAATTTCCATCATATGTTCAAACTGCTCAGGGTTTTCATCAACCTTTATCAGTTCGTATTCTGCTTTTTTACTTTGGAAGAGACGCTCAGCAGCAGTGCAATAGCCACAGAAACGACCACTATATATTATGATTTTCGGTTGTGACACTATTATAAACCTTCGATTACATTTTTAAGCATACCCTGTACTTCACTAGCAATACCACCCAGTGATTCATTCTGAACCGCCATCATCGATGCAATAGGGTCCACTGCAGATACTTCGACCTTACCGTCATCGGTTTCTTGAACGATGACATTACAAGGCAACATAAGTCCGATTTTATCCTCTGCGAGCAATGCTTTATGTGCGAACCCTGGATTACAGGCACCTAAAATCGTATAACGTGGGAAATCGACATCAATTTTTTTCTTCAGCGTAGCACTGATATCAATCGTCGTTAACACGCCAAATCCGGCATCGGCCAGCTTTTCCGTAACACGTACGATCGCGTCATCAAAATTATCATCTACGATTTTAGAAAAAGAATAGCTCATGGATAAAACCCCATTTTAAAGATAGTGTGAATTTGTTTGCTGCGGATTATAACCCGTCGATGCGAACGGGCAAAATCTAAATGAGTGGCCGATATAACCTTATGACTAACAAGGCATCTTACATCATGAATATCTAGCTATTTAACGGAGGGGGGGCAACACGAAGCACTTCTTCAACTGTCGTTTCACCTTTAGCGACCTTATTCGCGCCGCTTAACCTAAGTGGTTGCAAGCCATCTTTTACCGCCTGGCGGCGTAGCTCATGGATATCACAATCAGAGGTGACCAACTGGCGACTCTCAGCTGAAAACTTAAACATCTCGTAGATACCTTTGCGCCCCTGATACCCCGTATCACGACACTCAAGACAACCCTCAGGTTTGTAGATTACTTTAGGCTTTTTTGCTCGCCATGGATGCACTAGTTCATGCCATGCTTCATCGCTAATATCAGTTTCTTGCTTACAATGCGGACATAATGTTCTCACCAGTCGTTGCGCCATAATACCTAATACTGACGATTGGATCAGATAGGGTGGCACGCCGATGTCCAACAGTCGCGTTATTGCTGAAGGCGCGTCATTAGTATGCAGAGTTGAGAGTACCAGATGACCTGTCAGTGCCGCCTGTATAGCAACATCTGCTGTTTCTTTATCTCGGATCTCGCCGACCATGATTATGTCAGGATCCTGGCGTAACAAAGTACGGACACCGCTGGCAAAATCCAGATCAATATTTTTCTGCACCTGCATCTGATTGAATGCCGGCTCAACCAACTCGATGGGATCTTCGATACTACATACATTCACTTCCGGCTTGGCCAGCAGCTTCAATGTCGAATACAGCGTTGTGGTTTTACCTGAACCCGTAGGGCCAGTTACCAGAATAATGCCATGTGGCTGTTCGATCATCGACTGCCATATCTCATTATCTTTTTTACTAAAACCTAGTTGTCTAAAGTTTTTTACCAATACGTCAGGATCAAATATACGCATCACCAGCTTTTCACCGAAAGCAGTTGGCATCGTCGATAAACGCAATTCAACTTCTTTACCATCTTCCATCCGTGTTTTTAAACGACCATCTTGAGGGCGACGTTTCTCTGCGACATCCATACGGCCAATAATTTTGATACGACTGGTGACCGCTTTCATCACTGCTGACGGAATCTGATATACCTCTTGCATCACACCATCGATACGGAAGCGCACAGGGCACATTTCACGACGCGGCTCCAGATGTATATCACTGGCTCGCTGGTCAAAGGCATATTGCAATAACCAGTCGACGATATTAACCACATGTTGATCATTCGCATCTAACTTACCGCCCCGCCCTAGCTCCATTAACTGTTCGAGGTTTTGAATATTACCGCCACCTACGTCAGACGATGTTTTTGCACCATGAATCGATTTGGCAATAGAGTAAAATTCAAGCAGCAGACGACGGATATCTGCAGGGTTTGAAATAACCAGTTTAAATTCTTTATTGTGAATACGTGATAGTTCGATTTCCCAGTCACGCTCAAATGGCTGGGCGGTTGCCACCGTAATGGTATCGGCATCAACACTAACTGGTAATACATTAAACCTGGCCGCATAGGCATAAGACATTACCTCGGTAACCTCTGCAACTTCGATCTTTAAAGGATCTATACGCACGAAAGGCAGGTCGACCCTATCCGCAAACCACTTGGTCAATGTATCCAGTGTGAGCAGTTTATCTGTTGTAGTATTTACCCAGTTTCTGTCCGCAATAATTTCCAACGGATTTTTTTTCTTATACTCTGCGCCCACTGCCAGAGTACGCAACATCTGTGCATTTTCGATGTCCACCATTTCATCTTCTTCAAGCCACTGCAAAATATCATGGACTTCAAGATGCTGATTATGTTTTAGCTTGTTATCAAAAACCGCATTCATTATTTATACACTCGTCAGGTACTACAGGCTCACCGTTATGTCGTTGGCCAAATTTCAAAATGGCCTATTTTCTGCTGCGACAGTAAATCGGGAGAATTTTCTATCTCCAGTACCTTAATAGTAGACACTTTTGCGAGTTTCGGCCCTATTTTCAGCCATTTAATCAAAGATTGAATACTTGCTTCATCCCCGATTACATGCACTTCTACACGTCCATCACGAAGATTTCTGACAAAACCCGACAGCATGAGCTCACCGGCAATTTGTCTGGTGCTTTCTCTGAAAAAAACACCTTGTACGTTACCGCTGACCAATATTTGTCTTGATATCATAAAAAACGTCTCGACAATGAATTTTTTAGTTTTAAGCGCACCGCCATCTCGGTAACTGCTCCTGCGTTACTCTACCTTCCTACATCCATGTAGGTCGCTGGCTCCTTGCGCAATACGACCACCACGGATGGTGGAAGTGCAGATATTGCCGGGAGCAAATATCTGTCCGCCCATCCTGTACAAAGCTTCCGCTCCTGCTCACGCCCCTTACCTACATCCATGTAGGCATAAAAAAAGGCCCGCAAGCGGACCTTCTTCATTGACCGTCTCAGCAGAAGCCAAAACCGTCACAGATTATTTAAATCTGCTTTATTTTGCTAAGTAATCACGATCAGATTGCTCTGTATCGCCAACTGACCACGCACCACGTGTTTTAGCATGGTTTACAGCAGCATCGATTTCAGAAGCTGACGCATTTTGGTCAATATCAAAAACCTGGCCAGGGTGAATCAGATCAGCATCTTTGATTTTATCACGGTTTGTTTTATAGATAAGTGGCCACTGGTAAGGGTCAGCGTAAACATCGTCTTTGCCAGAGATGCTCCAGAGGTTATCACCACGCACTACTGAGTAGCTACTCACGCCACCGCCAGCACCACGATCAGATGATGAACCAGCCGATGCAGAACTATCAGTGTTGTCGTTCAGGAATTTCTTGTTTTCAGCATCAGCTTGTGCGATAGCAACGTTCGCTTGATCTTTTGCTTTTTTGGCAAGTGCTAGAGCACCTTCCTCATCACCTGCAGCAAGTTTTTCTTCAGCTGCTTTTATCACTTTTCCAGTGTCGCGCCATTCATAATTTAAAGCTTTCGCTTCAGCATTGGCTGCTTTTGCTTCAGCAATCGCTTCAGCAGCAGTTAATGTGTCGCTGGCTTCATCTGTTGAAGCACAACCTGTGATTAGGCCTAAACTTAAAAGGGCTACGCTAAACAGACGGGCAGTTGTACGCATGGTCATATTCTCTCCGATTATGGGTATTGGTTTTGTTTTAATTATTTGACGTGGATTATAGCCTTAAAAAGTATCAATGTAACCATTTAGTGTCAAGCAATGTTTTCTGCCAAAATAGCCAATTTCAGATAAAATTGACCAAACACAAGAAAGAGGCACAAACATGAGTGACAAAGTCCAGATATTCTACAACCCAAAATGCAGTAAATGTCGATTAACCATGGACATATTGAATGATAAAGGCGTCCAGACATCTGTTGTAGAATACCTAAATACACCTCCTAGTAGCGCTGAACTTAATGAAGTGCTTGATTTACTGGGTTTGGAACCAAGAGAATTGATGAGAAAACACGAAGTTCCCTACAAAGCAAATAACTTGGACAACCCCGATTTAAATCGCGAACAACTTATTCAGGCAATGATAGACAATCCTATTTTGATCGAACGCCCCATCATCATAAAAGGCAATAAAGCGACCATCGGTCGTCCACCAGAAAAAGTTCTGGATATCTTATGATGCCACACGAAGTATTAGTTCTGTATTACAGCCCCGGTGGAACGACGGCAGAGATGGCAAACATTATCGCTCGTGGCGTTGAAGAGATAGATGGCGTGCAAGCCCGCGTGCGCACAGTGCCCGACGTATCACCTATCTCGGAACAAACAGATTCACCGATTCCTGCAGACGGTCCCTTATACGCTACCACAGAAGACTTAATTGAATGCGATGGTCTGATCCTTGGTTGCCCGACACACTTCGGAAATATGCCAGCCGCCATGAAATATTTCATCGATAGTACCAGTGCACTATGGATGGGAGGCAAACTGGCTGGCAAACCAGCAGCAGTATTCTCAGCCAGTACCAGTATACATGGAGGTCAAGAGAGCACTCTACTCACCATGATGCTGCCATTGCTGCACCATGGCATGTTAATCGTTGGTCTGCCTTATACAGAAACTGAACTTTTTCAAAGCAAAACGGGGGGCAGCCCCTATGGTGCAACTCGTTTGACTGATGACCTTGATGAAACACTCATAAGCGATGATGAACACAAACTTTGCCTCGCAATTGGCAAACGCGTCGCTTCAACAACAAAAAAATTATTCCAAGAATGACTCAAGATAAACTCATAAAATTAGGACGCTGGCTAACCCTGCTCGGCTATTTTTCATTGCTGTTTGGTTTATTCGCATGGCACCTCATAATAGAACCACCTGCTGAACATTTAATTTCCATTATTATCTTCTTGCAACTAGGTCCATTGATGTTCCCACTCATGGGCTTACTGAATGGCAAGTTATATACACATGCCTGGTCGATGTATATGGCGATCTTCTACTTTGTAATCGGCGTCTGGTATGCAGGAAGTAGCGAGGATTTAATGATCGGACTGTACGTTATTTTCACCAGCCTCGTCTTTTTTACTGGAACTGCTGTGTATACACGTTATATGGGAAAGCAGCTGAGTGCTTCTGATTAGCTTTTATTTATCTATTTGATTTCGTATTAATTATTTAATTTCGCAGTACTCTTAAATATTGCGAGTCTCGCCTCGGTGGCTTGCTTAAGGTGGTTAAAAATTCAAGGCTGCCTGCTATCGGCTGCGACTTCAACTGATCGACGCAAACAAAAACGGCTCCCGAAGGAGCCGCATCTGATTATTATTTATACAGCAATTATTTTTACTTTTTAGCTTTCCGGCGTTTCTTGGTAGGCTTATTTAAAACTTTATCGGCTGCAGCAATACCCTTAGTGTAAGCGGTTAATCGTTTAGAAGCTTTTTTGATGCTATCCAATTCAACTAATTGTACAGCTTTGGTTGCGCGTGCCTTACCCAATGCAGTCACAGTAGCTTTAAGTTCTTTTGTTACAGCAGCAACAGCTTTCTTACCTGCTGCATCTGGTGATTTCTTGTACTTATCCGATGCAGTTTTACTACGTTTTGTTAACGTAGATTTCTTTTTCATGTGGCGCTTACACTCGGCTCTTAGTTTCTTAACGTCTGCTGCAACTTTAGCAACAGATTTATCAGCTTCAGCACATGCTTTATTCAGTGCATCGGTAGATGCGTTAATTGTTTTATCAAGTGCCGCTGCTTTTACAACTGGTCTAGCTTTTGCCATAAGAATCTCTTAAATAAATAATTAGAATCAGGATAATAGCAGTAGGTCCTGCAAATTCAAAATTTTAGGTATGTTAGAGATGGTAAACATTATTTATTTGAGAATCAGCTTCCGGCCGATACTGTTGAAAACAGACTCTAATCCAACCATGAGCTTTTGACTTATTCCACCTTAAGCAAGCCATCAAGACAGTGCAGCTATCATGAGCTTTCTGTGAAAAACTGTCTGAGCGTGCGTGTCTTTATACGCAGGCGAGTTTTTTTCGCAGCATGATAGCTGTGCTGTCTCGATGGGGACCCCTGCGTTTTTTGCAGGGGCGATGCTGTAGTGGCGGCTTTTTCTGGTTACTCTTTTTAGCTGTAGAAAAAGAGTAACTCGCCCGCGAGGCGAAACTCGCAATGCCTAAATAAATACCAAAAATTCGCGGAATGAATTCCGCTCCTACAATGCACTCTTCTCTGCTGAAGCACGAATAGAAGAGTTAACCTTCCCCAAACACCGACTTAACCAGAGGAATGGTCAATCGCCTCTGCATCGCCATCGACGCTTTATCCAGCGTCGCCAGTCGTTCGAACAGACCGAACATATCACGTGGGTAACGTTGCATCAGGTAATCGGCTACATTCTCTGGTAGATCCAAACCGCTTTGTTTTGCACGAAATCGTAAGGCCTGAAATTTTTCTCTGTCAGAAAGGTTCTGTAGTTGAAACACAGGGCCCCAGGATAAACGTGAACGCAGATCAGGAAGATTAACAAAGGCCTCTTCTGGCGGATGCGCAGACGCCATCATCAGTCGATTACCATTTTCTCGTACTCGATTAATCAGATTAAATAAGGCGACTTCCCAACTTTCGTCTATCAGCCAGGTTTCGATATCATCTAGACAGATAAGCTCAAGCTGCTCCAAACCATCAAACATTTCAACAGACTGACCAACGATTTCATCACGCGTCAGATAGCAAACTGCTTGCTGATCTTTCGCTGCCAGATTGCAGCTAGCTTGTAATAGATGACTTTTACCTAAACCAGACTCGCCCCAGAAATACAGCTGCCCCTCACCTTTGTTCAACGCAGTCTGTTGCGCTAAACCTGCAGCCACAATATTACTGCCTGCCACATAACTATCAAAAGTAAATAACTCGCCAGGTTCAAAACCCAGTGGTATTTGAGGATGCGGATGAACTGCCATTAATCACTTCATCAACTGATATCGGTAGACAGGAATCCGTTTAACTGGCGCCTGTTCGACAACGATGGACTCGATGTTCTTTTGCTCACTCGATACTGCTTCATTTAAATCTGGCGCAGCAACTACCTTTGTGTCGCCGGCACTCAGTTCGATCTTCTCTACAAATTGCAGTTCAGTAGACACTGGCAACGGTGTCTGCATCTCACTAAATGCCGTGTCACTTTTAATTAGATTAATAAAATCTTCTTCTGAGCCGCGCAGTGTCACTTCGAAAACAACATTCTGACCATTAACGCTTAATGGCCGGCTATTTTCTACAACGTTTAAGTCAGCTAAATAATTTTCGATATAACGATATTTTTCAATCGAATTAACCGATTCGACATCAAACTGAATCGTCGCAAGCTGCTGATCACCAGCATTATTATGTATAGCGTAAGCCGTACCCAACACGTCCGCAGCCTGATCAATCGCGTTATCGACCAGAGCACTATAGTCTGTGTTATCCAGGTTCCAACGTGGACCTTCAGTCTCCATTAACAAGCCCCAGCTACTCTGCCATTGCTTACCACTCCAGATAATACTACCGGTCAATGCTGGACCGTTGGAGTATCGTTTCGACGCGACTAACACAGGCTCTTTAAACCCGCCTCTGATATCAGCAACACTAAGTATTTTTTTATCCTTATTATCGTATACGGGCCAACGTACCGGTACACCACGTCGTGTTAACGCTGACTCGATGGCCGTTTTAACGACTGATTGGTCCGTACTTTTCAGCACGTATTCATTTTTACCATCTCTCACGACTACCCAGATAACAACATCTGTACGATGTTTGTCCCAGACTGGAAAACCATTTTCCAGTAGATATTTTTCCATAGAACTGCCGTTATACTGTAATTTTAAGGTATGAGTCAGCAACTCGCCGTCCTCGTTTTTAACTGGTTCTGTGACCGTCTCGTAACTGAATTGCTTAACATAACGGCTAGGCGATGGCGGGCTCAATTTACCCATCACCATGCTATCGCCTGAAATTCGGATGAATACCTCATCTAGTCCATTCTTAAACGCCTGATTACGCGACGCGACAGTTTCCTCAGCGACGAGGATGTCGACGTTATACAGTGACGCAACATGGGCAGAAAATGACTGATTACATGCCAACATGGTAGTGACGAAAATAAATATTTTCGTAGTGGATTTCAGCATTTGAGGCTCGCGATTATGAAAATTAATTTAAATAAAACTAACAGAGCGTGTACAATAACACATCTTTTTATTATACGACCAAACGGGGCCAAACGCCTTTAAATTCAATGTCTGCCAATCCATCTGACCAAACAAAACCCTTAAGTTATCGTGATGCTGGCGTGAACATTGACGCCGGTAATCAATTTGTCGAAAAGATTAAATCCAGCGTTGCCAGCACTAACCGTCCAGGTGTGATGGGTAGCTTTGGTGGTTTCGGCGGTTGCTTCGAATTACCCGAAAATTACCAGCAACCGGTATTGGTTTCTGGCACTGATGGTGTCGGCACAAAACTAAAACTTGCTATTGATCTGAACAAGCACGATACCATTGGCATCGACTTAGTCGCGATGTGCGTCAATGATATTCTCGTCTTAGGTGCAGAACCACTCTACTTTCTAGATTATTATGCCACCGGTGAGTTAAACACAGAAGTCGCTGCCAGCGTTGTCGAAGGTATCGCTGAAGGCTGCAGACAATCCAATGCCGCATTGATCGGTGGCGAAACCGCTGAGATGCCGGGAATGTATAGCAAAGGCGATTATGACCTGGCAGGGTTCTGTGTCGGTGTTGTTGAGAAACAAAAAATAATCGATGGTTCTAAAGTGAAAGTCGGTGATGCCATGATTGCGATTGCTTCTAGCGGCCCTCATTCCAACGGTTATTCACTAGTACGTAAGATTATCGAAGTCAGCCAGGCAGACATCAATGAAAAGTTTGGTTCACAAGATCTTAGCTTAGGCGAAACCTTACTAGCACCAACTAGAATTTATGTAAAAGCTTTACATGCCGTTTTACCAAAGTTTGACATCCATGCTATGGCACACATAACGGGTGGCGGTTTACTGGAAAATATCCCACGCGTCCTACCTGAGAATGCGCAAGCAGTAATAAACGAAAGCAGCTGGCAATTACCCGACGTCTTTCAGTGGTTACAAAAAAATGGCAATGTAGAGACAAGCGAAATGCATCGTACCTTTAATTGCGGTGTCGGTATGGTACTGATGACAGATGCCAACGATGTAGACGCTATCATAGAAGCTCTGGAACAGAATGGTGAACATGCCTGGCATCTTGGCATGATTGAATCCGGTGATAGCGAACAGGTTCTATTTAATTAATTTTCGGCACCACACACCGTGAAGAAATCTTCTCTTGTCATACTCATCTCTGGATCTGGCAGCAACCTGCAAGCGATTATCAATGCCATAAACAATCACCAGCTCAACGCAGAAATAAAAACCGTTATCAGTAACCAGGTCACTGCCAAAGGTCTTGATCGCGCTGCGGGTGAAGGTATCACAACACACGTAGTCGACCATAGATCATACCCATCAAGAGAACTATTTGATCAGGCGATGATGCAGATCATTGACCCGCTAAAACCTGACCTGGTAATACTAGCGGGATTTATGCGCATTCTAGGAAATGCGTTTATCGAACATTATCAACATCGCTTAATCAACATACACCCTTCTTTACTACCAAAATATAAAGGGCTAAACACCCACCAGAAGGCGCTTGAAAATAAGGATAAAATTCACGGAGCGAGTGTCCACTATGTTGGTATCGAACTTGATAGCGGCCCCGTTGTCATACAGACAGAAGTACCCGTTCGAGCCATAGATACTGCTGCAACTTTAGCCGCCCGTGTCTTGACTGAAGAACATAAAATTTTTCCGCTAGCCATTGAGATGCATACAGAAGGTCGTATAAAATTCAAAGACGGACAATTATTACTTGATGGCCAAAAATTAACAGAACCACTTATCTGGAAAAATAATCAATTAACCCAAGTCAAAGTTACAGACTAATCATGCTCTTCGACAAACACTCAAAAAAAATAACTGTTCTGCTCTTCTCTTACTGTATTTTATTCAGCTTCAAACTGTTTGCGGCACATGCACTGCCAGAGTTCAATGCGATATACGCGATTGAGAAGTTTGGCATCAAAGTAGCTGAAGCACAGTACCAACTAAGCTACACTGAATCCGGGTATAAATTCACTCAGGACACCCGATTGTATGGTGTTGCCAGCGCATTCGGAAATGATACTGTTTCCGCTATCAGCTTGATAGATGAGGTACGCGGCAACCTACTATTAACAAAACATAAGTTCGCTCAGACCGGACGAGAAAAAAACAAAAATGAAGAATTCAATATCTTATGGCAAACGTACAAAAACACACTGAAGGGAAAAATCACTGGCATAGTCAGAGGTAAAGAAATAAACCTCAAAACGAATTCTGAAGTATGGGAAGCATTGTCTTTCCAGATTCCACTGATGATAGAAGCCAACAAAAACATCAAAGAGTATCCTTATAAAGCTCTTTTAAAAGGAAAGATTGACACCTACAACTTTATTCTGTCATCAACAAAAAAAATTAATTTTGCCGATAACGATTACCAGGCTCTACAGATGATACGTTCTGATCCACATAGAGATAGACAGATGCATATCTGGTTATTACCGAAGCTTAACAACATACCAGTTCTTATCGAAAGCTACCGCAAAGGCAAAGTACATTCTCGCGTAGTACTTGAAAGCGTACAGTTCGATGATAAGAAACCTTTGATATCGCATATGATGGACGATGAAGATGACTTCTGAGTTAAACGACAACGCAAGTAAAAAAAACGAATCTGAATTAATATTTTCAGGACCAAGTAAATCACAGGTAAAACGTGACTGTGACCATCTTGTTCATCTAGGTGAAGAAATCCTAAAATTAAAAAAAGAAGAAATTAGCTCATTAGAACTACCAGATGAATTAGAAGAGGCCGTATCTACTGCCCTGAAAATCAAATCTCGAAGTGGCTTAAAGAGGCAACGGCTGTATATAGGCAAGCTACTGCGCTCAATCGACAACGAGACAATAAAAGCGAAAGTAAAAAAAATACAACACCAACATGATACCAATACGGCACAGTTTAAACGTCTAGAAAGATGGCGAGACAGTTTAATAAATAATGACAAAGATACACTTAATGAGGTGATATCCTGTTTTCCAACAATCGATAGACAACATATCAATCAACTCATCCGTGCTGCTCATCAAGAATTAAAACTGGATAAACCGCCAGCAGCTTCACGTAAATTATTCAAATATCTCCGCGAACTAGCTGAACAGAACGATTAACAAAGAACCCTTACACACGCTATACCCACACACAAGAAATCATTACCTGATGATGTGATTTTAATCCATGCGATTTTTTTCAGTACCTGAAATAGGTGTCCTATAACAAAAAACCACCCAATACGTCGACAACACGAACGTAATAATAACTACCATCTGAATCAGATATGACGCTCGCATATCAATTAAACCACTTGCTAATGCGCTGTATGCGATCAACAAGGAAAACTCACTACCCTGCCCTAACCTCACCCCCAACTCTTTTGAAAAGCCTTTATCTTCACCAATAAATTGGAACCCAAGTTTAAATACAAACGGTTTCATAACAACTACCAGTATTGCTATAACGACACCAGCCATCAATACATTTTGCGTGACCAAGAAATTAAAGTGTGCTCCGATAGAAAAGAAGAATAGGATCAAGAAAAAGTCTCGTAGCGGTTTTAATTGCTCAGCGATTACTAATGATACGGGAGAAGATGCAAAAGCCACACCCGCGATAAAAGCGCCCATCTCATATGACAAGCCGATAGCTTCCGCCACACCGGCACCTAACAAACCCCAGCCAATTGCCAATAGAAAAGTATATTCTTGAATAATATCGAAACGTGTAAAAAGGTTATTAACAACGTACTTCACAAGACCAAACGCAACAACGATAAGCACCACTAATTTTACCAATAACAAGAAAATAGTCATGCTTACATTTTCAGCTTGCCCACCAGATAACAAGACGATTAAAATTATAGCGATCATATCTTGCATTAATAACACACTCGTCATCATCTCACCGGTATGCCGATGATGTAATGCAGTCGTTGGAATTAGCTTCAAACTGATGATGGTACTGGAAAACATTAAAGAGGCACCAACGATTACACTCTCTAAAACACCAAAACCAAAAGATAATACGACGGCAGTCGTTACTACAAAAAATACTATGCTGGTAGATAGTGTTACCACAGCAGTTTTACTAAACAGATGAATTAAGCGATCAGGCTTAAGATTGATACCCAGTAGATATAACAGCAATATAACGCCGATGTGAGATAGTTGTTCTATATGCTCCGGTTCTTCGATCAAACCAAGACCCAGAGGGCCTACTGCCATACCAAAAGCTATGTAAGCAAGAATGACAGGCTGCTTGAGATATAAAAAAACGGTAGCAAAAAGAGCCGCTCCGGAAAATATCAAAACAAATTCAAAGATAATATTTTGATAATCCATTTAAGAGATACTCTTCTAATACAAAGACAAACTTATTTAAGCCTACAGATACTAGTGCGCGGAAAATTTACATGAAAAACGTTTATGCTTTAGAGCAGGAAACATCTTTCTCGTATGCTCCAATTTCTCTATATCGATATTTGCTACGACCACGCCCGTACCATGTGGCAATCGATTTAAAACCAAACCCCATGGATCAACAATCATACTATCACCGTGCGTCTCTCGACCACCGACGTGATAACCACCCTGATCTGCCGCAATGATAAATGAAAGATTTTCGATAGAACGAGCACGCAATAGAGATTCCCAGTGAACCTTACCCGTTAAACTAGTAAACGCTGACGGTAAAGCACAGATCTCCATATTTTGCTCAACCATCGCGCGGAACAGCTCAGGAAAACGAAGGTCGTAACAGACCGCAAGTCCCAAACGACCAAACGGTGTATCAACCACAACAATTCGATCTCCAGGCGTTATCGTTTCAGACTCTGTGTAACTCTCATTCGTGGCCTCGATGGTTACGTCAAATAAATGAATCTTATCGTAACGGGCAACCACCTCACCTTGTGGGTTATATAACAAACAAGCCGCAAAGACCTTCCCCGACTCTTTTGAAAGTATCGGAATGGTGCCGCCAACCAACCAGATATTATTATTTATTGCCTGATCTCTTAGATAATCTTGCAACAACCCTGAGCCAAATGTTTCTGCAATTTTCACCTTATCCGTTTCAGACGTTCCCATGATGGCGAAATTTTCAGGCAGCACGACCAACTCAGCCTGCTGTTGCACAGCAATCTTTATTAACTTTTCAGCTTCAGCTAAATTAGCTTTAACGTTAGGACCTGATGCCATCTGAATCGCTGCAACTTTACTCACCAAAAAATCTCCCTCTAACTTTTTTGTTACTCATGTCTTATAAAAAATATGTTTTCAATAGTACAGAAAAATAAATTACTTTATCAACGCAAACTTGATCACATCATCAGCGCCACTGCCAGGCAACGCCGACATCTGACCTGACGGGATACCCAGTGATACTAACCAGCTCATCAATTCCTGAACCCAGAGCTCACCTTCTTCTCCACCTGGGTATCGTATTTCAATGACCTTATCTTTATCTTGCAACCAGGCAGAAATCACTTTCTTTAGCACCGGAGATGACAATAACGATTCACCACTGCGTGCCAGCTCCCATTGCTCTGCATATAGTACCGACTCTTCTGACGACTTGTTAATACTATGTTTGCCAGTACTTCCATTATTCGCCTGCACAGATAATACTGATTGCGTTGCTGGGTTATCGCTTATAACTTTAGCATCTTTTTCTACATAATTAGTGGATACATCCGCATAAAGTGTCAATGAAAATGCAAAGCAAACTAAATAAATTAAATATTTAAAAATCATCATCGTCAGATTCCGAATCCAGTGTTCTTTCAACTATTTTTTCTACTTGCGGGTCATCCCAACTACCCGTTATCGAATAAACATTATGACCTATCACACCTAGGTCAAACACTTTTTGTATCAAAGCCAGACCAGCCCCAACGGCGACACCTCCTAATAGAGCACCACCGGCAAAAGTTAATGTATCAGTATGCGGTTTAACACGCATCAACAGACCATAATCTTGCTTTATTAGATCGATACTACCAAACATATTGATATCGGCTGCAGGAGCTGACACATCAAAATCATTCAAAGCGCCATCACCATTAACAAACTCAAATTCTCCTTCTATCGAATCAAAAGAAAAACCTTTACGCGTTACATCATTGAAGTCAAACGCTAATCGATTAGTCAACTTGAAAATATTAAGCAAGCCGAGTAGACGCCCCCCTGAACCTGGATCAACATCCAATATCTGACCTTTTTTCAACTCGAATGAAGACTCGCCTTTTACATTTTCCCATGATAGGCCATAAGGTTCTGTTGGCCATCTTGCATTAAACACTGCCTTGTACTTACCACGATCTATACTTTTCTCAAAACCCAGCCCCGCTAATGTTTCTCCTAGATTACTACCTTTTATTGAACCTTCCAAAACAGTTTCATGAGAATTTCGCCAGGATGTTAACCAGGTGCCATTTGCATCAAACGCCATAGACGGTCCTTTTAATGAAAGCTGATCTATTAACATCCCATGTTTGTGCCAGTCCGTCACCAGTCTCACATCTCTAAATGACATGTCGTCCCACAAAACTTTTTTAGATGATAGGTCCAGAGGAGGTATCTCATTGGGCTGAATAGTTTCAGTCTGATTTTCGCCTTTAGTTATGAACAAGGCATGCAGATCAACGCTCTCAAGGTTCAACTTAACTTGTGTATCCTTACCCAGACCTTCGGCAAATATACCCTTGCCAGTTATATAGTTAGAATTTATATCGAACGCCCAAATATTATTTTCATCACGCTGAGCGTAAAGATCGAATAGTTTTTCCTGTTCTATTCCGTCTTGCAACTCCGAATCAGATACATCATCATTAAAACTTGCGACAGCATATACGTGTAAACCATTACTTTCGAGTACGTTTATTATGGCAGAAAAATTTAGCGCATCAGCAGGTGATTTATACACCTTATCAGACAATGTAATCCCTACATTATTAAAGTCTGTGTCTGCTTTTATACGAATAAAATAATCTTTCGGCTGATATGGCACTTCTATATCGACAGACCATCTGGAACTCCCAGAGAACCATTTTTCAGGAATCCACTGATAATCCAGCAATAAATAATCGGCAGCCATACTGCCATCTATGTTAAATACGACTTCACGTCCTGATGTACCATTTTTAGTGATGGCGTTTATCGAGACATTCTCACCCTGAATTTTAGCTTTTATAGAATCTGCAAAAATACTATCTTTCGTAAAATCTATCACGCCATTAATATGGTCGATTTCGTAACCTAATGCCGGATAATACATCTCACCATTAATAAGGCTTAAGTGCCCATCAAGAGAGACATCAACATCACTTCCATTTAATGGCATGCCTAATTCAAGCTTTAAATCACTTGACCCATTAAATTGAAACAGTCGCATAGTATTTCCGAGCAAATCATGTAATGGACTTTTCCAGATGTATGACTGCACTTCTTCAACATTACTCCGCGCATGAATATTGGCCGTCAAATACGGCTCACTCAAATCTGGAATTACAACACGACTATCAAGTAATTTTGCACCCAATGTTTGACCATTTGCATTGCTTATAAACAAAGATTTGTTATTAAATTTAATCGTTGCAGAAGTATCTCTCAACGAAGGCCAATTTTCCAAAAATTGCATATTGATATCTTTAGGCGAGAACAGAACCTGAAAAACACCGTTACTGTCGTCATAGGGGAAATCATCTAAGTAACCATTTAAAATGAATTCACCACTAGGAATATTAGCGTCAGTTACAGCCATGTCTAACCAACGGACTAGAGCCGGCGACATGATTCCTACCGGCAGATAATTTTTAGTATATCTGGCATCAGCATCATAAAAATTTGTTTGGATATCAGTAAATATATCATCCAGCGAAGTAAAATTAATATCTAATCGTGTAAATGTATTGATATGAGAGTTTTTCACCTGCAACCGATTACTGGCTAATTGCCAACGCTCGTTCTCTTGTGTTAATTCTATTTTACCTGCGATGACTTCAGCGAATAATGGCCATCTAAATAATTCCGTAAAATCAATCTCAGTATCTTTCGAATTGATATCCAACAGCGCTTGTCGATCATCGAAATGTAAGGCCATATCCAAACCAGATATTCCGACATTATTTATACTATCTTTTATAGCAAGATCAATGACTGTCGCATCAAGATAAAGATCATTCATCAATACATCCGCAGACATATCTTTAGGTAGTTGCAAGTTTAAATTATAGATATCAGACTGAATCTCATAGCTCTTTAGCTTATTGAAACTAACCAGCATCTCTTCATCAAGAAACACTTCTACAATATTATGGAGGTCATCAAAACGTAAAAAATCTGCACTCAAGTAGTAGTTATCATCATCATCACTAATCAACAGGTTTACTGGCCGCTGCCATTCTGGTTTTGATTGCTCACCAAAATAAAAATCTGTAACTGCAAGGTTCCAGTGCGTCTTATCATGAACATATCGAGCACTCGATGACAGATAATTTGTATTCCATATTTTTTTTGTTGCGTTATTCTTTACAGAAAAATCTTCTGATGCGAATCGTACATATAAATCCTCGATCGTTCTATCATCAAGCGTGAGCCATAGATCAATATCGAAGAGGGCTTCAACCTGATAGTCATCATACAGATTAAACTTATCATTCCATCTCTGTAGATTAAGCTGATGCGCTTCAACATAGATATCACCCGTCATTACTTCGACACCTCCATGCAGGTTAGCAACAACGGCGAGATCACGACCATAACCTTCTGGCAGGTTCATCGACAACTTTATCTCATGATTGTTGAAATTACTCTCAACATCGATATTCACATCTAGCAGGCTTATACTTAACTTGTCTTTCGTATAGTCCTGAAAATATATATTGCTATCATGCAATAGAAAATCAGAGTTATTTAACATATACAAAAATTGTTCCGGGAGTTCACTAGTACCTTTACTAGTAAAATTTACTCCCTGAACTTTCCACTCAGTATCCGATAATTTCTCGATAGTTATGTTTGCACCGACCAGACCAATATCATCAACGATAAGTTCTTGACGCAATATCGATGCAATAACATCGAGCTCCACAAACGCTTCTTTAAAATTAAATAATTGATCTCCGCCATCCTCGTCGAAAACGACAACATCGATTAGCTTTAACCTGGGTGAAAACCAATGAATAGCAGCATCGATAGAATTGATTTTGACAGGGAGACCTATCTGCTGACTGATCTCCAGCTGTATTTCATTCTTATAGCCTGTGGCATACGGTAAGACTGCGCGTAATACACTAAATATGACTGCTGCAGATATCAACACCACTGCCAGGCAGATGATGACGTAAACTCTGAAGCGTAAGATCCATTTCATAATTGATAAAAGCTTTTCTAACTGACGGATAAAACAGTGATGACGCTACACGATAACGACATCATATTGTTCTTGAGTAAACAGTGATTCAACCTGGAACCTGATCGGAATACCTATAAATCCCTCTAGCTCTGCCAGACTGCCAGACTCTTCATCGACCAATAAATCAACGACATCTTGTCCTGCCAGTACCAATAATTCTTTGGCATCGAACTGGCGCGCCTCTCTTAAGATATCTCTGAATATCTCATAGCACACTGTTTCCGCCGTTTTGATCGAACCTCTACCTTCACAGGTAGGACAAGTATCGCACAGTACATGTTCCAAACTTTCACGAGTTCTTTTGCGCGTCATCTCGACAAGGCCCAGTGACGACACTTCACTGATCGATGTTCGAGCGTGATCTTTTTCCAGCGCTTTTTCGAGAGCCCGCATTACCTGGCGTTTATGCTCCTCTTCTATCATATCGATGAAATCGAGTATGACGATTCCACCCAGATTCCGCAGGCGTAACTGCCGCGCAATACCCTGCGCCGCTTCAAGATTCGTTTTAAAGATAGTTTCTTCAAGATTGCGACTACCGACAAATGCACCGGTATTAACATCGATAGTCGTCATTGCTTCTGTTTGGTCAATAATAAGATAACCACCAGATTTAAGCTGCACTTTTCTTTCCAGCCCTTTTTGAATTTCATCTTCTACACCATGAAGATCAAACACTGGGCGTTCTCCCGGATAATGCTCAATAAAGTCAGCGACCTCAGGAACATAGCTTTCAGAAAACTCGAGCATGCTCAAATATGTCTCACGTGAATCTACACGTATAACCTCTAAATCTTCATCTACCATATCGCGCAATACACGTAAAAATAATGGCAGGTCTTTATGCACGATATTTCCAGCTTTTATTTCTGTCGTGCTACCAATCTTTCTCCAAAGTTTATTGAGATACTTAATATCACTTGCGATTGCTTCTTTACTGGCTGTTTCTGCAGCGGTTCTTAAGATATAACCCGCGCCTTCCAGACGATGCTCCTGCGCCAACAACTCGTTCTTCAGACGTACTCGATCTTCTTCATTTTCGATACGAGACGAGACACCGATATTATCTGCATTCGGCATAAACACCAGATATCTAGAAGGAATCGTGATATTCGTTGTCAGCCGCGCACCTTTAGTGCCTAATTGATCCTTAAGTACCTGCACCAATATACTCTGGCCTTCATGCAGCACTTGATCCACATGCACAGTTTCATTATGATTTTTATTATTTCGCGCCACATCTGACACATGCAGAAACGCAGCCTTCTCCGTACCGATATCCACAAATGCCGCTTCCATTCCCGGCAGCACACGGACAACTTTTCCTTTATATACGTTACCAACTAACCCTCGGCTTCTGCTGCGCTCAATATACAGGTCGTGCAACATCCCATTTTCAAGAATAGCAACACGGATCTCCTGAGGCGTAACATTGATTAATATCTCTTTACTCATAATTCTTTATTGTTTTTATAATCGTTTCTTATGGAGAAAAAATGACCTACCCCAGTGTTTTGATACCGCATCGTTTAAGCAACTGAACGGTTTCATATAGAGGCAGACCCATTACACCAGAAAAGCTGCCATTGATATTTTTTATAAATTGCGCAGCCCTACCCTGAATCGCATAAGAACCCGCTTTGTCATCAGCCTCACCCGTAGCAAGATAACCATCTATCTCATCTTCTTCAAGCTCCTTAAATTGCACCTGTGTGCTATTCGTCGCTATAAACATATCTTTAACTGTAACTATAGCTACTGAAGTGTGGACTGTATGTTTTTTACCTGAAAGTAGCCGTAGCATGTCTTTAGCTTGCTGACGATCTACAGGCTTACCCAGAATACTATCACCAAGTTCAATGATAGTGTCTGAACCAAGGACAGGTAATTTATTTTTGTTTTCGATGATTTCGCAACCTGTCTGCGCCTTTTCGGCGGCCAGTCGTTGAACGTAAGCGATAACCGACTCACCCTGTTTTTTCGACTCATCAATATCGACCGATTGTACGATAGCGAGCACACCTATCTGCTCTAACAATTCACGCCGCCGTGGTGATGCGGAAGCTAATATAATTTGCGCAGATGCACTCATGTATACCCCTTCATGCTCGATGATAAGGGTGATTATTCAAGATACTCCAGGCGCGATATATCTGCTCTAGCAATATGACGCGGACTAGCGTATGCGGGAACGTCAGCTCTGAAAGTGAAATCTTAAGCGATGCTTTTGATAATATCTCATCTGAAACGCCATCTGGGCCACCGATGACTATCGAAACGTCCTGCCCTTGTTGCAACCATGTCTCAAGCAGTGATGACAATTTCATCGTGGTTACCGATTTACCCAGAACATCGAGCACCACCAACACAGAATCTTTAGGTACAGCGGCTAACAACTTTCTACTCTCATCACGTACGATTCTTGGAATGTCTGGATTTTTGCCTCTGTTTATCAGTGGCAATAGAATTGAATTAATCTTTATTTCAGAGGGCATCCGTTTAACAAAATTCTGACTAGCATCCTCAACCCAGCTGGGCATCTTGTTACCGATAGCAATAATATTTATCTTCACTATGTACCAGACCTTTACCTCAACGGTATTTAGCTATTCTCAACTTCCTGCCGGTTAACCACATCGATAGACCAGAGACTTTCCAGGTCATAATAATCACGTACCTGCCGCTGCATAATATGCACGATTACATCACCCAGGTCGACTAACACCCACTCACCTTCTACTTCACCTTCTGAACCTAATGGAGTTTCCCCCGCATCTTTGGCTTCGACAATAACATTGTTAGCCATCGATTTAACATGACGACTAGAAGAACCGGTAGCGATAACAAGCCAATCGGTTACCGTTGTTTTACCTCTTACATCCAGAACTGTTATATCTTCAGCCTTGAGATCTTCGAGTGCATTAACTGCAAGTTGTTTAAGTTCATCAATTATCATCTATAAAACCTCTTAATTTCTGATATACATCAGCAGGAACCCACTGACTAACATCTTCACCAGCAAGCAACTTAGCTCTTATCTGGGTGGATGAAATATCCAGCTGCGGTACCGATTGTAGCAGGATTTTACCCACCTCTCGTGACGCTAACATTTTCACATCCTGCGTCATTCTTTTGCATAAAAACTGGTAGTTTTCACGACTCATCTGTTGAGCTAGCGACTCTTGTTTAAAACCAGGACGCGTCATTACCACTATGTGACAGAGGTCAAATAATTGTTCCCACTGATGCCACTGTGTAATGCCAAAAAAGGCATCCATACCGATTATCATGCATAAACTTTCATCCTGAAAATCCTGCTTAAGCAGCCGTAACGTATCGACCATATAAGATGGCCCTGCACGACTCACTTCTCGCTTATCGATAACAAGATCAGGATATTTTTCTAAAGCAGTTTGCAGCAATGACAAACGCTGCTCGGTACTCAACCACGGTACTGAACGATGCGGCGGATTCCCATTGGGAATAAACAGTAATTTCGTTAGATGAAGTGCTCGCTGGATACTTAAAGCAGGTTCAATATGACCATGATGAACCGGATCAAACGTACCCCCAAAAACACCGATCATGAAAACAGTGAACTGTGAACGGTGAATAGTGAATAACGTAACAACACGATAATTATTTTTAACTGTTCACTATTCACTATTAGTTATTCACTGCCTAATATGCCCATCACCTAAAACAATATATTTTTGGCTGGTCAGCCCGTCAAGACCAACGGGACCACGAGCATGTAACTTATCCGTACTGATTCCAATTTCAGCACCTAATCCGTATTCGAAACCATCAGCAAAACGAGTGGAAGCATTTATCATCACCGAGCTGGAGTCAACCTCACGTAAAAAACGTCGCGACCTGGTGTAGTTTTCAGTAATAATCGACTCGGTATGCTGCGAGCTATACTGGTTAATATGATCAATCGCCGCATCGATATCAGCCACGATTTTGATCGACAGGATAGGCGCCAGATACTCCGTAGACCAATCCTCTTCGACAGCTAGTGTGGAATCGATAGCATGCCCTTTAAGCAATGCCTGTGTTTTCTCGCAACCACGCATTTCAACACCTTCGCTGACATACATCTTGGCTAGCTCAGGTAATATTTCATTGGCAACAGACTCTGCTACTAATAAAGTTTCCATGGTGTTGCAGGTACCATATCGTTGTGTTTTCGAATTAAATGCAACGCGCAGAGCTTTTTCCTGATCAGCATCATCATCGATATAAACATGGCAGATTCCATCGAGATGCTTAATCACAGGGATTTCAGATTCGTTAGTGATTCGTTCAATCAAGCCTTTGCCTCCACGTGGAATAATGACATCAACTGAGTTTTTTAAACGTAACAGTTCACCAACAGCCGCACGATCTGTTGTTTCTATTACCTGTACAACTTCCGCTGGCAGACCCGCCAACTCAAGCCCTTCTTTAATACACGCAGCTATCGCCTGATTTGAATGTATCGCTTCAGAGCCGCCGCGTAATATCACTGCATTACCAGATTTAAGGCATAGGCCCGCTGCATCCGCCGTAACATTTGGTCGGGATTCATAGATAATACCGATCACGCCTAATGGCACTCTCATCTTCCCAACCTGTATACCCGACGGCTGGTACGCAAGATCTGAAATGATACCGACGGGATCTGGTAGCGCTGCTATCTGCCGTAGACCTTCCGCCATCGAAACGATGCGCTCGTCAGTTAACGCCAACCGGTCAAGTAGAGCCGAATCCAGACCTTTCTTTTTGCC
>WTCC01000063.1 GCA_013138755.1 Gammaproteobacteria bacterium | reverse complement strand
TGATGCCTATCTTCTTCGCGAACATTTATCAGGATCTCTTCTAAATTTTCTTCAAATTTTCGTCTGTTATAAAGCCCTGTCAATAGATCATGACTCGCTTGATAAGAAAGTTGCCTGGTCAATCGTCTTGTGTGACTAACATCCTGTACGACGATTACTGCACCTAACAGATCCCCATTTTCAGATTTCATCGGTGCTATAGAGGCCTCGATAGAAAGCATCGATTTTTCGCCAACGATTAATGAAGAGTGCTCAGGCATGTGTGTGATTTCACCTGTTTCAAAACATTCATGTAACAAATCACCGATTACTTCACCACTGCTCTCTTCGACAACTTTGAAAATATCTTTAAAGTGCATACCGTAGCCACATTCATTATTCTCACAAATTAATAGTTTCTTACCGGCAGGATTGATATAGACAACACGCTCGTCGACATCAACCGTTATAACGGTATCCGTAATCGAATGTAATGTTACTTCTGCACGTTCTTTCTCGACACTTAGCGCAGCCTCCGACGCCGAAGCCCTTTCCAGGGCTAGCGAGATCTCATTCTTATGCGTGATCAGGTTATCAATAGCGTTGTTGATGAATTTTCCCAGATAACCAAACTCATCAGCGCGATCCTCATCAAATCTTGCCAGTTCATCTCCTTCTGAGAATTTTTCAGCCGTCTGCACCATACGGTGAAAAGGTTTTGACAGCATTTTCTGCAAGATACGCTGAAGAAACAGGCCGAAAACAAACACACCGATACCGACAGACAATAAAATCTGCTTACGGAGTGTTGATATCGCTTGCTTGGTATTAGTGGTATATATCTCGACCTTGATACTGTGTAATTCGCTGGAACCGAAAGGATAATAATACAAGGTGTATTCATAAACATCATCACCCTCATTAACCGAGCCAATGACCAATGACTCTTCACCGTCGTAAAGCCGAACAGAGTTAAAGTCAAAATCTATGATGTGTTCATTTATTTTCGATCTGATTTTACCAGCGGCCTGAACCAGTACCGGCATTTTAGAATATTGTTCAGCAATACTTTCTATATCGTACGCTAACACTAGCGATTGTTGTCTCTTCTGAACTGCCAGGTTCGACTCTACGTATTGTAGATAGATGACAGCAACGAGAAGGCCGATTAATACCAACCCCCAAAATACCAGTCCCGTTATACGAGCCGGTAGCTTTATCTCAAATTTATCTTCCTGCACTGACATCTAATTTTATTTAAATCCGATCCATCGAATAAACAAAATCATCGGACAGACACCGCTTACACCGGCACCCATTATTGCAAAGCCCATGAACCAGGGGAAAAACCACACTATTTCGATATCATATTCTTTAAGCAGGAGAAAAGAACCACCTAACATAACTGCCACCATTATGCGCCAGGCTCTAAATGCATCAAAACTAAAACGTTGGTGAGTTTGAAAAGTTGTTAATCCAGCCGCCACGGTCGTACCGGTTATCTTCTGTGAAAGCGTCGTTATACGTAGACCGGTAACACCTTCGATTAAAAGAAACAATGACAATAGATATATCATCATATTAATTTCAAAATATAAGCCAGTTAAAATATAAGCGCCGACAATAAAAAGAAATGATCTTTCACTCATGGCAAACTTCAGAAAGAAAGGTGAATCATGGTTATTACCCACCAATTAATAACAAATTTTAAAGCCGTTTTTCATAAACAATCTCATTCTAAGCGATTGATTTTACTATTGGAATGAATAGTCAGCGGACATACCTAATGTATAGCAGAAATCATTCAAGTAGTGAGATATCGGGACAAAAACTCACTTCCATCAAGATCTAAAATAGCATTAGATCTCTTGCAACTTCTTTGCGCATGCACTGATTAATGAGGGACCTGAATAGATAAACCCAGTGTATATCTGCACCAGACTGGCACCAGAGCGTATTTTATGCAGGGCATCCTCGGCAGATGAAACACCACCGACAGCAATAACCGGTATCTTTCCATGCAGCTCAGAGATTAACTGCTCCAGTATCTGGTTAGACAATTCAAAAACAGGAGGCCCACTTAAACCACCCGTTTCAGTCGCAAGCTTCTGACAGTGCAGAGTGGATGGGCGACTATTAGTCGTATTGCTTACTATCACACCGTCAATTTCTGTCGCAATTAATCTTTTAGCGATATCTTTCACTTCATCCGCGGACAAGTCAGGCGCAATCTTCACAGCAAGCGGAACATATTTGTTATACCTATCAGCTAATTCTGTCTGTTTATCTTTTAATCTTGTCAACAGATTGGTTAAACCATCACCATGCTGCAGTTCCCGTAACCCCGGAGTGTTTGGCGAAGAGATATTGATCGTGATGTAATCAGCATGGCAATACGTGTGATCCATACAGACAAGATAGTCATCAACGGCGTTCTCCAATGCAGTCACCTTGTTCTTGCCGATATTGATCCCCAATACACACTTGTTCCTATCCTGTTTGAACCACTGGCTATCCTTTATGTTTGCGACTAGATTATGAACGCCACTGTTATTAAAACCCATCCTATTGATGATGGCACTGTCTTGCTGAAGACGAAACAGACGAGGTTTATCATTACCATCCTGCGCTAATGGCGTGACAGTGCCCACTTCGATAAAACCAAAACCACACTGTGCTAAGGCATCGATATGTCCGGCATTTTTATCAAGACCAGCAGCAAGTCCAATCCTATTAGGAAATTCGATGCCCATGACAGTAACCGGTGCTTCCACACGTTTTTTCATAAAGAGTCTTAGCAAACCCAATCTATGAGCGAAACTTAATATATCCAGTGAGAGAACGTGTATGCGTTCCGCATCGAATAAAAATAAAAATTTTCTAAAAAACAAATACATAAATTTTTTCTAGCGGTGATTTAACCGCATTATTATTTCAAGTATGGGCTTATACTGATTCGATGTGCTGCACGATCAGCTGCAGATTACGCTTACCTCTAAACTCGTTAACGTCAAGGCGATAGACGATATGTATACTATCGCTTTCTGCCGGTAGGTCTACGTCAGTTTTATTAAAAGCTATAGCAGCATAACATTCGCCAGTTTCTGGTTTTACAAGTTCAAGTTTCAAATGTTTCTCACCTACGATGCGCCAGTTTAAGACTTTAAAGACATCATCGAAAGCAGGCTCTGGAAACAACTGCCCCCATGGGCTGGCATATTTAAGCTGTTCAGAAGTCTCCATCGTCAACTGCACAGCATCCATAGAACCATCCGTTTCATTAATGTTTGTCAGATCTTCTGGACGCAGAACCAGACTCACCTGCTCATCAAATGCTTGTTTGAATTGTTCAAAGTCAGCCTTCTTCATCGTTAAGCCAGCTGCCATTGCATGACCTCCAAACTTATCAATTAAGCCTGTATGCTTCGTCGAGATAGCATCGAGTACATCGCGTATGTGCAACCCCTGTATCGAACGGCCAGACCCTTTGATCTCTTCGTTACCTGCATCTGCAAATGCGATAACCGGCCGATGAAACTTTTCCTTTATTCTGGAAGCAAGCAAACCAACGACGCCCTGATGCCAGGTTTCATCATATAACGCCATGGCATTTGGCATGTTTTCACATTCGCCAAGTAACGCTACCTGATCATCAAGCAAACCTAAAGCTTGCTCGAGCATTTCACCTTCGATCTGACGACGTTGAATATTCATCTGATTTAAGGTTGTCGCATATTGCAACGCCTCTGTATAATCGTCGCTTAACAAACATTCAATACCGATCGACATATCATCTAAACGCCCTGCAGCATTCAACCGAGGCCCGATAATAAACCCAAAATCTTGCGAGGAACAACGTTCGATCGATTTGCCTGCAATCGTTAGCAGCGCATTGATACCAACACAGCCTTTATTGCGTCTGATACGCTGCAATCCTGCCTCTACCAATATTCTGTTATTAGCATCGAGTGGTACCACATCAGCTACCGTCCCCAGTGCAACTAGATCAAGAAATCTGGCCATGTTTGGTTCTAGCCTATCCTTGTCAAACCAATTCAATTCTCTTAATTTCGCCCTCACGGCTAGCATCAGATAAAAAGCAACACCGACACCAGCAATTGTTTTTTCTGGAAAATCGCAGCCAGGTTGATTTGGGTTAACTATCGCCGCAGCCGCTGGAAGTTCTCTGCCAGCAAGGTGATGATCGGTGACTACTACAGGTATACCCAATTCAGCAGCACGCTGCACACCAGTGATACTGGATATACCATTATCGACGGTTACGATTAAATCTGGTCTGAGTGAATCGGCAACATCGGCAGCTACATCAACTATTTCAGGGCTTAATCCATAACCAAAATCGAATCGGTTCGGCACCAGATAATCTACGTTATCCAGGCCGAACGCCTTTAATGATCGTAGCATCACTGCACATGACGTCGCACCATCAGCATCAAAGTCACCGACGACAAGAATTCTCTGCTGCTCGATAATCGCCTGTGAAACAATATCAGACGCAATACCAATACCTTTCAATAAAGAATAATCAGTAAGATCACTCAAGTTATAGGAAACCTGTTTTAACTGCGTCACACCTCTATTGGCATAAATTTTTTTAAGCAATGGAGGCAAATTACTATTCTGCAAGTCTTCACTTATCTCAGAATGACGCCGTATGATAGAGCTATCGACCGAAGCTTTTTTTAGATTTTTTTGAGGTTTATGTTCTCGTTTAGTATTTACTGACATGCTGCTCTAAATTTCCCTGTCGCCAGAATTTATATGAGTCATACGTTGAAAATCGATATTGTTTTTTATTGCAGGGGTAAAGTGTAACTCTAACATTATTTTTATTCGCATAATGTATCAACGGATATATCCAGGCATTCAACACATCCGTCAACTTGTCCAACCACACATTCACATCCGAATAGTTTACTAGATGCTCAAGGTCGGAAAGATGCAACACATGGATATCACTTATCTGAGACAACAACTTATCTTTATAGGTCTCGTACCGTAGCGGCACAGGCAGATAATCACACCCGGCATGACTGGCAAGCCCTTCAAAAACTATATCGTTACTGCAGATACATAATGATGGCTGATCACCTAATTCAGGCAGATCGCCACTGCCATGAAACCAGACACTATTAATACTCTGCTGACCAGAGGCTTCTCTCACTGCATTGATGTCGTGCGAATGCATCAACATCTGAACCTCGGTTAACACTCTGTTCCAGATTGCAGAATCCTTGCCTTTTGGCAAAAGAAAATTGATATTTCTACCGATCGTTTCTGTCAGAGGTGTCGTATCTAATTGAATTTTTTTCTTACTGACAACGACCCACTGATCTTTGTTAATACATTGAAAAAAAAGGTCGTCCTGATAAAAGTGTTCATTCAAAAGCTTACAAAATGAATCCGAATCGTTCGCTTGTAGATCAAGATCGTCACTGGAAGTTAATATCGCGTGGTCGATATCAGCCTGAAGATGTACCGGGTCAGCGAACATATAGTATTTAGAATCATCAGATGACTCCTGAGTGAGCATAGCAAAAGTGGCTGCGGGAAAATTATTACACGCAGGCAGATTTAATAATGACGACAGTACACCCTGAGCACTAGTAGATGAAGGCGTAATAACCGAACGTGATAAACATTTTATCCA